>NZ_POSF01000019.1 GCF_004343605.1 Dehalobacter sp. 12DCB1 | reverse complement strand
GGGTACCACCCGTTCCCATCCCGAACACGGAAGTTAAGACCTCCTGGGCTGAAAATACTGCAAGGGAAGATAAGACGTTGCCAGGTAATGTAAAGAGACTACATCAAATGATGTAGTCTCTTTACATTTGAACTTGCACCCCTTTGCTTTCCATGAATAATTCAGTATACTATAGGGTAAATTGATTGAGAAAAAGCAGTAAATGGAGAGTAAATGGAGAGTAAATGATGGATAACTATTTGTTTTTTTCAAGCCTTGAGCTGATTGACTACTTTGTTAATAACTTGGCAGAAAAAGACATCAGGACCCAAACGAAAAGAATATTTGAAATGGCCAGGGTCTTTATGGGCAAAAAAGATTTTAAGCTGGAAGACATTTATTCAGTACTCATCATGGTTAGAAACATTGGACTGGGTTCCCAGATTGATGAAGTCTTTTCTCTATATTTCAAAGAGGGGAATTACCCTATCCGGGTTTTTATACAAATTGCTGATTTAGAAAGCACAGCCGATGTCGAGATAGAATTTTCAGCCTATCGGGGACAGAAAAAATATATCAATAACGGGAAGATTTATCTATCTGAAGGGCCTTTCTCGCAAGGCGTTATCATAGACAATTATATTCACTGCTCCAGCGTACAGCCCTTTTCCCCAGTTACTCAAGAGCTAATTGATGGCAACATCAAGCCGGCCGTCAGGCAGTGCTTAGATAACTTGCGGAATACGCTAGAGTTGACAGGAAGTAGTTTAGATCAAGCTTACTCTTTTATCGTTTATTTAAAAGACCTGGATACGCTTTCCGAGGTTGAAGAGATATTTGAGGAGTATGTCTCCAGTCAGAATGAAATATTGCGAGAAGTAATACAAATTGAGCAGTTTAAGGGAAATCATGCGATTGAAATTGCTTGTTCAGCATATCTGTGTTGAGACTTTTGATATTTTCTTGCTAAATTTTCATTGAATTCTAAGACAATTTTAAGAGCACGCAGCTAATATTACAATCAGGACGTATTATTTGGCTGTTCCTTGTTCTTTTATTATGTTTATATTACTATATTAAGGCAAGGAAATGATTAAAATAGGTGTGTTTGTTTAAATGTTTGTTTAAATCCATGTCTGAATGAAGGAGAATTTGATGGAATTTATTACGAGTTTGATTGATGTTGTCTTACATATTGACAAATACCTAGGTATGTTGGTCCAGACGTATGGTGCCTGGGCGTATCTGATTATTTTTTTGATCATTTTTTGTGAAACCGGCCTTGTCGTGACACCTTTTCTGCCCGGGGATTCTATGCTGTTTGTCGTCGGTGCTTTGGCAGCGACAGGGGCAATGGATATTAAATTTGCTTTAATCTTACTGCTAATTGCTGCTATCGCAGGAAATACGCAGAACTATTTTATTGGAAGATATTTTGGACAGAAAGCCTTCAATTGGAGAGACAGCAGATTCTTTAAGAAAAAATATCTTATACAAACCCATGGTTTTTATGAGAAACATGGGGGGAAAACGATTTTTCTTTCGCGGTTTTTGCCAATCATTCGAACATTTGCACCCTTTGTTGGCGGGATCAGCAGCATGGGGCTATGGAAGTTTATGTTCTACAATATATGTGGGGCCTTAGCTTGGATCACGCTTTTTATGATGGGCGGATATTTTTTCGGGAATATTCCGACAGTCGAGCAGAATTTTTCGTTAATCATTTTTGCGATTATTTTTATCACTGTTTTACCAAGTGTCATTTTTGCTCTTCGCCAAAAGTTTTCGTAAAGCTGCACTAGGGGGATTGAAAAATGGCTGATCATATGAAGGAAATTGAACAATATGAAGATGCAGAGATCATTATTGAACCGCAGGAGATGGTGCGCTGGCAGAATAAGGCTGAGCACTATGTGGACAACCCTAAGAAGACAAAAGATTTGCTTTCCGAAGCCCTGGAAAAAGCGAATAACAATAAAAACCGCGATGTGATTCAGAATATCTGGGATAAAATCCAGTTGCTTTTTTCTCTATTAAAAGACTGGTTAAACGGTGATTACCGAACGATCTCTAAGACTGCCATAATTTCTGTAATTGCCGGGTTAATTTATTTTGTATCCCCCGTTGATTTTGTTCCTGATTGGATTGTCTCGCTTGGGCTGGTGGATGATGTTGCTGTTTTAGGATTAATTTTTAACCAGTTAGATAAGGAATTAACCAGGTATAAAAAATGGAAAAACGCAAACAACCCAAGGATTTGATCCTGGGTTGTTTTTTATAGTCCGCCTGGAATGGATAACTTGGTGTGAAAGTCTGCTACAGGCTTAGCAGCAGCATTCTGCTCATTTTAGTGGCGTTGATCAGGCGTATTGAATCTTGGAGCTTGGGGGTCTTTAAGTTCATTGAAGTACTTTCCAGGTGTTGAGAGATCAAAGTATACCTTGGAATCCTGGGTAACTCCCCAGTCCTGAAGTGAGCCTGTATTCTGGAGCATATTGAATGCTTCCCGGAAAAGCGTATTATGTGCTTCTTCCCTATTTAAAAGGAAGTCAATCGTTTCTCTTACCCCTTTATCGTTAATCTGCCGGTAGAGATATTCATAGACTACTTTTGCCCTTGTTTCAGCCGATATATCTGACAGCAAATCTGCAGCGAGATCGCCGGTACATTCGATATATGCTCCGGTCCATGGATAACCGGAAGCATTGGTTAACATGGGGGCAAGTCCGCCGATAACATGTGATTCCACGGTACCAACAGAAGTATTCATGGCCTCAAGCGTGTGACCATTTAATAGGTTGACTGTCTGGGCGACCATTTCCATATGACTCAATTCTTCTGAAGCAATATCCATGAAAAGATCCTTAATCTTCTCATCTTTAATGCGGTAACTTTGAGACAGATACTGTAAAGCTGCTTTGAGTTCACCATGCGGTCCGCCTAATTGGTCTAACATTAAAGATGCATAGTTTGGATTAGGACCGTCGACGCGTACATCTTTCAATAGCTGCTTATCATGTTTGAACAAATGTATTGCCTCCTTCATTTAGATTTTAATCGTTCGTTACCTTCTATAGTTTTGCAATATCCTTATAGATTATACAAAGAAGAACAGTTCAATTTTAACTTTTGCATAATAATCATAGATTTTTAACAAAATATAATAATATTGATAATAGGAGGAACTAAAATGCAATTAAGCCAGAAAGAAAAAATGCTTTTGGAAGACTTGAAAAGCCACGAGCAAATGTTTGCTCAAAAATGCAGTGAATTTGCCAATCAAGCTCAAGATCCGCAACTCAAACAAATTTTTCAGAACATGGCGCAGCATGAACAGCAGCATGTCCGAAAAATCGATCAAAGTTTGAGCCAAACTTCCGGAACATCAGGCCAGTCTCAAGGCATGACGGGTCAAAAAGATTCGATGCTTTGCCATGATATGCTCTCAACAGAAAAATATCTCTCTGGAGCCTATAATACGGTAATTTTTGAAATCCAGGATACCTCCCTCCGTCAGGATCTGAATAGTATACAGAGTGAAAAGCAAAGGCAGGGGGAAGAAATCTTCAGGTATATGCAGAGTAAAGGGATGTATACAGTCCACTAAAAAAATAGAGGGTACCGCCAACGACTACAAAGTAGTAGTTTTGCGGTATCCTCTGTCCTTATCAAAAAATATTTTGGGGGGGTTACATGATGCAGCTTACAAGTAAAGAAAGATCTTTACTGGAAGATTCTAAGAGCCATGAAGAGCTGTGTATTAAGAAGTACAATAACTATGCCAGTCAGGCCCAGGATCCGCAGCTTCAACAATTGTTTCAGAGCCTGGCGCAAAAAGAGCAGGAGCATCTAACAAGCCTTAATCAGATTTTAAGCGGCGGGATACCCAACATCCAGCAGGGCCAACAGCAACCGCCGCAATTTATGACATCCGGTATGGGACAGGCCGGAATGGTCAACCAGCAGGATGCAGATCTTTGCCAGGATATGCTTTCTACGGAAAAACATATTGCTTCAACGTATAACACTGCCATTTTTGAATTCAGAGATACAAATATCCGTAAAGTATTAAATCATATCCAGACAGAAGAGCAGCAGCATGGTGAATCTCTTTTTAACTATATGCAAACAAAAGGGATGTATCAAGTACATTAGGATGCGTAAATATACCCAATCAGTTTTTTGAAATTTCTAGACCCCAAAGCTCGTTCTGGGGTCTGATTTTCAGTTGTGATTACTTGCTACAAATTACGACAACAATCCGTTTACCGCAAGAAGGCTAAGGAAGATGTGGCATTTAAAATTTGTTTTTGTGCATACTAACAAAAAACTATAAGAGGTATAATTGTGAAAAAATTGCTCTATATAACCGCAAATCCTAAACCAGAAAACCTATCGGCCTGTAAAACAGTAGGAAGACAATTAGTAAATAAATTATTAAAGCAAAGTACAGATTATATGCTTGAAGAAGTAGATTTATATGCGGATCATATCCCGCAGTTGAAGCATATTTATTACGAAAGCCGGAGTACGCTTATTAGCCAAGATAAAATAGAAAAATTAAAACCAGAGGATAAAAAAGAAGTACAACGTATCATAGCTCTTTGTGATCAGTTTAGAAGTGCGGATATATATATCTTAGCGGCTCCGATGTGGAGCTTATCATTTCCGGCTCCTGTAAAAGAGTATCTGGATTGTATTATACAAGCAAATTGGACAATTAGGTTTGATAATGAAAAACCGTATGGCATATTAGATGACAAACCTAGAACATTTATATACGTACAATCATCCGGAGCAAATATTCCTTGGATAATCAGACCTGCTCTTAATAAAGGATTAAATTACGTACATGATATGATAAAGTATATTGGAATCAGTAATTTTGAAGAGCTTTTGGTAGATGGTACTGGTTCTAATGACGCGCAAACACAACAAGCCATTGAGATAGCAAAAGCAAAAATAAATGGATTAGTTGAAAAAATAAGTCTATAAGCACTGCAAATAAGCAGTGTTCACCATTGACGGTGTTCTGCCATACGTTGTGGCTGTCACGTTTTCCAGCCTGCTTTATGTCATCGGCTCCCGCATGATCAAATCAATGGGGGGTCTTTTTTAATTCCATGTGAAAACAGGATAAAATCCTTTTCAAAATACTATTCGGGAATACCTGAACGATACGGGTTTGAAGTAAATACTAAACGATTACGATAATCACTATGTAGTTTTTTATATCTAATTATTTCATGCTTTTTCTTGATATTATACGGATATGCGTATATAACTAAAGCTAACCGGTCATGGAGGTTGGCAAAATGTTGGACTATCTTTCTGTTCGAGATACGGCAATCAAATGGGGCTGCCGATGGCAGGCTGAAAGAAGACAGGAAAACAGCATATTGCCTTAAGATAATCTTAAGGATTTGATAAGATTAAACCACAAAATTGTTTTCGATTCCTTGATATGATATTATGGGTTTTTGTGAAAGAAGGAGTTGAGCAGACTATGACAGTAAATATTTTAGTGGTAGATGATGAACAGTCTATTGCGGACTTGATTGAAGTATATTTGAAAAACGAAAATTATGATGTATTCAAGTTCTATAATGGGCAGGATGCTTTACAGTGTGTTGAAAACCAAAATATAGATTTAGCAATATTGGATGTCATGCTTCCCGATGTAGATGGTTTTTCAATCTGTCAGCAAATCCGGGAAAAGCATAAATTTCCGGTTATCATGCTGACAGCCAAAGAAGAAGAAATCGATAAGATTACGGGGCTGACATTAGGTGCGGACGACTATATCACTAAACCTTTCCGCCCTTTGGAGCTTATTGCCCGTGTTAAGGCGCAGCTCCGGAGATTTATCAAATATAATTCTTCAGAGCCAAAACAGGAAGGACACTTAATTGCCTTTTCCGGCTTGTTATTGGACATGGATACTCATGAATGTACCTTGAATGAAAAAAAGCTATCGCTTACCCCTACGGAATTTTCCATTCTTTGGGTCCTTTGTTCCAAGCGCGGACGGGTGGTCAGTTCAGAAGAATTGTTCCATGAAGTATGGGGAGACAAGTATTTCACCAACAGCAATAATACGGTAATGGTTCATATCAGGCATTTAAGGGAAAAAATGCAAGAAAGCGCGGAGCATCCTAAATATATCAGAACGGTATGGGGGGTTGGCTATAAAATTGAAGAGTAAGAGAGATATAAGAAAGAATGATTATACAAAATTAAAAAGAAAAGTATTTTTGCAAATGATTCTGATCACAATTGCCGCCGCTGCGACTGTTTATCTATTACGCGATATCCTGCGTGGACAGTTCGGAGATCGTATCGTTCAATTTTTAGTCAAAGCTTTTCATTTTAATAATTCGGATGCACTAACAATCTATCAGCTGGTGATTCGCAACAATATGGATATGATTCTTTTTGTTGTAAGTCTAATTTTTTTAGTTATTCTTTTTCGATTTTTTGTTTCATGGTTCACAAAATATTTTGATGAAATCAGTGCCGGAATGGATAAACTTGCTGAGGAATCTAATGCTGAAATTATTTTAACACCGGAATTGGATTTTATGGAAAATAAGCTTAATCAGATGAAAAACAACTTGGAAAAACAAAAGAAAGCCGCGCTTGATGCCGAGCAGCGCAAAAATGATTTGGTAGTTTACTTGGCTCATGATATAAAGACACCCCTGACCTCCGTTATAGGATACTTAAGTCTTCTGGATGAAGCTCCTGATATGCCTCCTGAACAAAAGGCAAAATATGTTGGTATTACCTTGGAAAAAGCTTATCGCTTAGAACAGCTTATCAATGAGTTTTTTGAGATCACAAGATTTAATCTTCAAACGATTGTTTTGAATAAAGAAAAAATCAATTTACTGTTCATGCTCGAGCAGATTGCGGATGAATTCTATCCAATACTGGCTCCACAAGGAAAGCAGGTGACTGTCAATGTGCCCGACGGCCTAACTCTGTGGGGAGATGCAGACAAACTGGCCCGTGTGTTTAATAACATTCTGAAAAATGCGCTAACCTATAGCTATGAAAACAGCGTCATTGACATTTCCGCTGACCAGCAGGACAAAAATATTATGATAACTTTTACGAATCAAGGTAATCCTATCCCACAAGAAAAGCTGGAAACGATATTTGAGAAATTTTTCCGGCTGGATACATCCCGTTCTGCCAATACAGGCGGTGCCGGGCTTGGACTGGCTATTGCCAAAGAAATTGCAAATACGCATGGAGGCAATATTTTTGTGCAAAGTAATACAGAAAAGACAGTCTTTACTGTCGTGCTTCCACAAAAGCAAGAAAAGGACAAGTTATCTGCTTAAGTTAGATAGCTTGTCCTTTTGTAAACTGATTCGCCTGCACTTATTAAATCAAAACAAATCCAAACAAAGATCTTAAAAATGGGATTAATAAAGATCTTAAAAATGGGTAAAACACAAAGAACATACCGGCGAATGCGCCGGCCATATAAAAGCAGGCCTCTTCACGAAGGAGTAAGGGAATTTTTTTGATATGGGTACTTCGGACAGAAACTTTGACCTGTAATTTTGCTAAATGTTTTTTTAGTAGCCTGAAAATTACCCATCCGATTAACGCTCCGAGAGTATTCATCAGTAAATCATCAATATCCGTTATTCTTCCATTGAACAATTGACTCAATTCGATAATAAGCGAGAATGTAAAACCGGATAATGCTGTTTTCCATAACACTTCATGCTTTTTCCAAATAAATGGAAGCATAAATCCAAGAGGTAAAAAAAGTAATATATTTTCTATGTATGTGCGTACACCCTCTGTGATCCAAAGAAATGGAATCAGATTAACCTCCTCCGATGGAAAATTCAACCCCTTTGGGGTTATTATTCCAAAGCTGTTATGAACAATATCACTAATGGAAGGAATTTGAGTAAAACTTAGCACCCCGGTAAGATAGTATACAAAGATATATACGCTTACAATATGTTCAGTTGACGGCTTATAGCCAATCTTTTTACTTTGAGAGGTCAGTAGAATATGGTATGGAATCAAGAATGGCAAAGTACTAATAAACCATGTAATCGACACTATAATAAACATTAAAATCGTAATGATCACTAAATTTACCTCCGTTATAATTACTTGTTTATTCTAGGATATTTAAAAAAGAAATGTCTTAATAAAACCTTAAGAAATTCATAAGTTGGAATTCCAACATAGCTCCTTGTTCTATGATTGAATAAATCAATACAGAATAAGGAGCTGGTTTAGAGTATGGCACGAAAAGTAAAAAAGAAAAAGTCAGGAATACGCTTATTTGTAACATTTCCGTTAATAATTGTCATTGCCGCTTTTGTTTACAAATCCATCATTATTTCAGGAAACCACCAAATATTTGAGAAAGAATATGACGATAGAACCTTGTCATATTCTTCTTTAAAGATAACCCCTGATCCCTCTGTTTCTATATCTCTCGACAAGCTGAACAGTCCTAATGCGATTTTGATCCGGTTAAAAGATCATACCATCATGATGCAAAAAAACAGCGAAGAAAAAATCTATCCTGCTTCTTTGACTAAAATGATGACAGCCATTGTTGCGATAGAAAATTTACCTGATCTGCAGGAAGAAATCAAACTTACCAATTCTACGTTTCAGGGGCTGTACGAAGCAGATGCATCAATAGCAGGTTTCCAACCGGGTGAGCAGGTCAGGGTAATCGATCTGTTATACGGCGTAATGCTACCGAGCGGCGCGGAGTGTTGTATTGGACTTGCTCATCAGGTTGCGGGATCAGAGCAGAATTTTGTAAAAATAATGAATCAAAAGGCGGCAGGTCTTGGTATGGACAATACCCATTTTGAAAATGCGATCGGACTTCACAATGAAAACCACTACACAACAGTCAAAGATCTGGCTATTCTTCTAAGCTATGCTTTGCAAAATGATACTTTCCGGGAGATTTTTACTTCATCCCGTCATTCCACACAACCTACGAATAAGCACCCTGGCGGTATAACCTTTTACAGTACCATGTTTGAGGACTTCAACAATCAAAGCATTATCGGTGGAGAAATTTTAGGAGGGAAAACTGGATATACCGATGAGGCCGGTCTATGTCTCGCGAGTCTCGCCAAAGTGGGTAAACAAGAATACGTTCTGATTTCAACTGGTGCAAAAGGAGATCACCATTCGGAACAGTATAATATTACCGATGCATTAGCTGTATACAACAGTATAAGAAAATAATAAGTTCTTCATAAGGATGTATTAAGTTTTACACTGCTGTATCCATAGGCCTTATCCTCAAGGCACGTAGAGTGCCATCCATGGCACGGATTAGACGAATATTATCAAAAATTGTATGGCTTTTAAAGTGAGGTATTAGTAATGAAAGATAAAGATAGCATCATTTGATTCAGAAGATGCCGGAAAGGCTGAGAATATGCAAGCATCAATTTTGGAAAAGGAAACCACGCTGCAAAAGAATAAAAGGGCTTTAGAGCTTGTTAACGACGCCTATGAGCGCGAAACCACCCGTATAGAACCATCATTAATAGTATTATTTATTTAAGAGAGAGAAATACTATTCAGATAAAAATCATTTCAAATAAGGGAGGTGATGCCCTATGTTGTCAGAGAAAAAAATACCCAATAGATTGGTAAACGAAAAGTCGCCTTACCTGCTCCAGCACGCGTATAATCCGGTGGATTGGTACCCCTGGAGTGATAAAGCCTTTGCAAAAGCAAGAGCTGAAGATAAGCCGATTTTCCTTTCTATTGGGTATAGCTGACTAACATGATTTTACGTACATGTCATTGGTGTCATGTTATGGAACGGGAATCCTTTGAGGATGAAGAAGTAGCCGAAATTCTTAATCGCGGGTATATTCCGGTTAAAGTGGACCGGGAAGAAAGACCGGATATTGACCAGCTGTACATGACCTATTGCCAGGTCTTGACCGGAGCAGGGGGCTGGCCGCTGACGGTGCTGATGACGCCGGATAAACAACCTTTCTTTGCCGGAACGTATTTTCCGAAACACAGCCATTACGGACGTCCTGGCCTCATGGATATTTTGAGTCAGGCAGCTGAGCTGTGGCAGACGGAGAAAGATAAAGTCATCCAAACGGCAGCGGAACTTTACGAAACAGTCACCAGGCATTATCGCGGGGATAAAAACGCCACGTCTGCCGTGCCAAGGAACAAGCAGACCCTGCCGCTTACAGAGAAAGAAAAAGACAGCGGTGATATAGCTGTCTGGGGTAAAACCCTACTGGGCAAAGGATATGAACTGCTGGAAAACAAGTTTGATTCAAAATACGGGGGATTCGGCAGTGCTCCGAAATTCCCGGCTCCCCATAACCTGGGGTTTTTACTGCGGTATTCACTGGGAGAGCCGCAGAGCAAAGCGCTGGCGATGGTTGAAAAAACATTGGACAGTATGGCTGACGGAGGGATCTTCGATCATATCGGGTTTGGCTTTGCACGCTATAGCACGGACCGTTACTGGCTGGTTCCTCATTTTGAAAAAATGCTTTATGACAACGCCGGTCTGGCCCTTGTCTATTTAGAAGCTTATCAGAGAACCAAAAAGGAAAAATACCGCCGGGTTGCGCAAAATATATTCGGGTATGTTCTGCGCGATATGACTTCTTCGGAAGGAGGCTTTTATTGTGCAGAAGATGCGGACTCCGAGGGTGAAGAGGGCAAATACTATCTGTGGTCCAAAGATCAAATCAGAAAGACGCTGCAGGAAGGGATTAAACGTCTACAACAAGTAAAAGACGTAAAAAACAAGTTTGAACGTTTTCTGAATCAACCGGAAGAAATTGTAGATATCTACTGTGATGCTTATGGAATTACGGATAAAGGCAATTATGAAGGAAAAAACATTCCTTCACGAATCTTTAGTGTCAGAGACGATCTCGCTTTTCGCTGCAGTCTGACCGGAGGCGAACTCGACGAATTGTTGAACCTCTGTAATCCTATTCTGTTTAAGGCGAGAGAAAAAAGAGTCCGTCCGGCTAAAGATGATAAGATCTTAGTTTCCTGGAATGGTTTGATGATTGGGGCTTTAGCCAAAGGAGTGCAAGTGCTCGCAGGCGATCTCTCCTGGAAAAACGACAGAGAGAGTCTTCTCCTGACGGCAGAAAATGCCGCAGGCTTTATCATGGCCAAGATGTTTGATCCCCGCGGCCGACTGCTCGCCCGCTACAGGGATGGTGAGGCAGGTATCCCGGGTTTCCTTGATGACTATGCTTTTTTAATTTACGGGCTGCTGGAACTCTATATCGCATGCGGAAAAACAGTATATCTTGAGCAGGCCATACACCTGCAGGAAGAACAGGAAAAATTGTTCTGGGATGAAACGAACGGCGGATATTATTTTACCGGACGAGATGCGGAGGAACTGCCGCTCAGGCCCAAGGAGATCTATGACGGTGCGATGCCTTCTGGGAACTCGATGAGTGCCTGCAATCTTGTCAGGCTGTGGAGACTTACCGGCTTATCCAAATGGCGAGAGCGGGCTGAAAAACAAATTAATTCATTTCAGAGTACGGTAGAGGATTATCCTACGGGATACACTGCTTTTCTTCAGGCGATCCAATACTGTCTGAGTCAGGGAGAGGAGCTGGTATTGTCTGGACCGGCCGGTCATGAAGACTTAGAAAAAATGCAGGCCGTGATTTTTAAGGATTTCCATCCGTATGCTGTGGTAGCCTATAATGACGGATCGTTAGTGGAGGTGATCCCGAGAATGCAAGATTACCCCGTTAGTGGGACTCTGACTGCTTATGTTTGTAGGGATTATGCCTGCAGGGAGCCTGTAAATACCCCAGAAGAATTAGCAAAAATTCTTACGGAATAGCTCTGATTTGAGGCATCGTCGTGCTTTCTGTGTCCTATGCTGTCACCTCTCCGTATATCTGCTTGTGAGTACGACAAAAGCATCAAGTTTCCGATGGACTCGCTCGAAGAGAAGACCGCCGGCAAACCACACCGGCGCATAGAGCAGCGTAATCAGTCCGTTTATCGCCAGCCGGTCTGTATAGTGCCAGGGATAAACACCCAGAATTTTAAGTAAAAACAGTCCGCTTAAATATTCTATCCCCCAGATTGCTGTGAGCCAAACGAGTCCTCTCAGCGGCCACCTCCACTCTGAAATCAAATCGTGCAAAGGTTCAAGAATAACAGCGGAACCATATATGAAGAACATCCAAAGGTTGGTAAAGCCCATCAGCCGAAAATCCCCGTGGATAAGAGAATTAAGTCCCGTCCAAATAATTTCGAGGCTCCAGCCCATTAGCCCGTAAAATAAATATCGTTTTAGCATGATTATAGTTTGTGACAGGGAGGGATGTTTTACTTATAGTAAAATATCCCTTAATAATCAGTACTGTGTTATCCCTAAAACCTAATTATTCTTAGATTAAAGTAAATAATTCGGAAAGTGCACCGAACACGGGGACTCCTTCATTGTGAATCAGCCCTGGGGAAGGATTTTTTTTCCGGGTGTGTTCGATTGCTTTTGTGATCACTTCAAGACTCATCGGGGCGATAGGCAAATTACGGCAATCTTCAAGCGAGTAGAAACCAGCCTGGATCACCTCGACCGGATCATGTTTTAATTGACCGCCCAGACCATGAAGAAAGAAGACAATATAAATATTGTGTTTCATGTTAGGGACATCTTCAGGGTAATCGCGGACTGCCAGAATGCTTACAGGCTTCGACAGGATGCCAGTTTCCTCCCGGACTTCTCGGACAACTGCCTGGGCAATTTTTTCATTCTGTTCTACATAGCCGCCGGGAATAGTCCATCTTCCTTTACCGGGGTTATGCGCTCTTTGGACGAGGAGTACTTTGTCGTCTTGCAGCAAAACACCGCCTACGCCCAGGGAGTATTCCCCCCAGTTGATATAGTCACAGGCCGGGCAGCTTTGCCTTTTTTTGTCTTCAATTAGTTTATACTCTAGCGTGGCAGAACACACGGGACAAAACTTAAATTCCGGATAAAGAGACGGCATATTGTTCCTTCTTTCTATAATAGGTCAAAGTCATTAATACTATTTTATCCTGAAAAAGATAAGATGCAAATTTTATCTGAATTGAGAAATACGGCACGAAGGATAAATAATTTCTTTGTAGAACTACTAAATAATACTTTATAATACTTTACTCGACTGAATTTTCAACCTGTGGGGGAAACATTAGAATGAAAAATGATAAGAAAAAAGAGATTTGGCTTAATCCTGAAGAACTCCGGCAGTTGTTGGAGGGAGGCTTGTATTGGAAAGATATAGAGCCTAAACTGTCCGAGGAAAATGCGGAAAGCATCAGAAGGCAGTTTAGTCCTGAAGATGATGCTGATATTAATGACAGTACCATTAACGAGCATGACCAGGACGATGGAGAGCATAACCGAACGGCCGGGAAGTTTCCGGAAGAGGATCAAGCGGAAGCAGGGCCGGTTTTTACCGGAGATTTGGATGAAGACAATGAGGAGATTAGAACGATTCTGCTCGGTGATCAAAATTTGGGGCAGGATGAACTGCAAAGACTGTTTATCTCCCAAGCGGCTTCCCTGGAAGATGATTTCAATGAAATAGAGAGTATAAGTGAAATCAATGATCCGGTAAAAACAAGCCCGGACAGCTTTAGCCCACTTACTGATATTGAGGCAGCGGATGTTTTAAATAAAGCGGATGAAGCCTATAACGCGGAAGATGCCACTATGACACTGAAAAGGCCGACAGATCTGGGTATGCTGGAGGAAACAGAAGTAGGGGCGGAAGAAAGAAGCCGCTTTTCTGATTTGAATAGTTATATCATGAACAGTAAAAATGACCCGAGTCCGGACGATGATGATGACCTGGATTTTGGGTTCGAACAGAAAAGCTCCTTCGGCGGGCTGAAACTTGTCATTCTGGTTGTAATTGTCGCAGCGGTCACTTTTGGTTTGTGGTATTTCTTTATCAGTAAGTGAGGACCCTTCCTAAGCACGTTCATGTTTTGTAGTCATGCGAGTAAAAAACCTATCTTCGGATAGGTTTTTTTAATAAAATAGTTTTCAAAACAATCAAAAAGGGGTAAAATAGTTACAAAGGTCAAAAAAGGTCATAAAGTCAATAAAGGTCAACATTAAAATGAGGATGGATGACGATGAGTAATTTGGCGAACAGAATCGAGGAGTACCTTAAAAAGATTATAGAGCAGGCTGAAGATGGGTACATCGTCCTGCAAAGAGGTTATCTTGCTGATTTCTTTTCATGTGCCCCTTCCCAGATTAACTATGTCCTTACAACGAGGTTTACCGCAGAACGCGGTTATCTTGTTGAAAGCAGAAGAGGCGGCGGCGGTTATTTAAGGATTGTTAGGCTGGGACTTGATCCTGAGGGTAAATTCCAGAGACTCATGTCGGAACTCATTGGGGATGACCTTTCCCAGGATCGGGCCAATAATCTTGTGGACAGACTCAGAGAAGAAGATCTGTTCACCAAAAGAGAAGCAATCCTGGTAAAAACGATTTTTTCCGACCGGCTTTTGGTTGGGGTGACGAATTTCCCTTCTACGCTTAGGGCCCGAATGATGAAAGAAATACTGGCGAATATGTGCCGGGACGATATCAATGATTGATCGGGGGGATAGCAATGCTTTGTCAGAATTGTCAACAACGGGAGGCTGTGGTTCATCTGACCAAAATCATTAATGGTCAGGCGGCTCAGCTTCATCTTTGCCAGGAGTGTGCGCAAAAAACGCCTGGCACCGGCTTCAATCTCTACCCTGGAATGGTATCGGATTTTTTACAGGCATTATTTGGGGTAAATCCGGCAGGGCAGTATGATCAGACGATCGTAGACAGCCAGACCGGAAAATGTCCCGGATGCGGAAGAACTTTTTCCCAGATACAGCAAGCCGGGAAAATGGGCTGCAGCAAATGTTACGATGAATTTGAGCCCCAAATGGAGATGCTCCTGCGACGGATCCATGGAAGAGGGATGCATGTCGGGAAAGTGCCGGTAAGAGGAGGAGCATCGTTCCGAAACAAACAGGAAATAGCCAAATTAAAACAACAACTGTTGGAACTTGTCCAAGCGGAAAAGTTCGAAGAGGCAGCCATATTAAGAGACCGGATTAAAGAAATGGAGAATACTGTCGGAGGTGAAAGCAAATGACTTATCGGGAACTGCTTGCCAAAGACAGCTTCTGGATGAAGGATACGCCGGACATTCCGATTGTACTGAGTTCCAGAATCAGATTGGCCAGAAATATCGCTGACAATCCTTTCCCTCACGTCATGTCCTATGATGATGCCGAAAAAATTGAAGCGCAGATTTCCGGTGTCTTAGACGGTTTTATTGCTGAAAAAGAAAAGCTTGTTTATATTCCGTTGAAAATGCTTATTCCAGTGGAGAAAAAGGTGCTGATTGAAAAGCATCTGGTCAGCCCAGGTTTTAAGGAGACTGAATATGCACGCGGTCTGGCCTTGTCCGAAAGCCATAAAATTGCAGTCATGGTCAATGAAGAAGACCATCTGAGAATTCAGGTGCTGATGCCGGGGAATAGCCTCAGGGAAGCTTGGCATCTTGCAGGATTGGTCGATGATCATCTGGAAGCACATTTGGATATTGCTTATAAAGAAAAGTTTGGTTACCTGACGACTTGTCCCACCAATGTTGGAACGGGCCTGAGAGTATCCGTGATGGTTCACTTGCCGGCCCTGGTGCTGACCAATCAGGTTCAGCAGGTTCTGGGTGCCCTGACGTCGCTTGGGTTGGCAGTACGCGGTGTATACGGTGAAGGCTCCAGGTCATTCGGAAATATCTTTCAGATATCCAACCAGGTTACGTTAGGTAAGAGCGAAGAAGACACCTTGGCACATCTTGATGCGGTCACGCGGCAGCTGATGGAACGGGAAGTCCAGATGCGGGAAGTTATTCGCAAAGAATCTCCGCTTATCGTCGAAGATAAAGTCTGGAGGGCCCGGGGGACTTTGGAAAATGCCAGAATCCTTGAAACGGAAGAGATCTATTCTCTTCTATCGGAGGACCGGCTGGGCATTGATATGGGCATTCTGCCTAGAGTCTCTGCAGGTTTCGTGTCTGTCTTGATCAACTCGATGCAGGGATGTCTGCAATATAATCGCAATAAGCAGCTGGATGCTTATGATATTAACGCAGAAAGAGCTCATTTTGTGCGTGGAATCTACCATCAAAAAATGAGTGAGAATGTAAATTAAACGACAATAGGAAAGGAAGGATCAAAATGTCAAGAAAATTTACGCAAAAGGCAGAAAAAGTATTTATGCTTGCTGAGGCGATTGCCAAACGTATGGGCCATAAGGTTATAGGGACGGAGCATATTCTTCTGGCTTTGATTGAAGAAGGAGAAGGAGTCGCTGCGAAGGCGCTAACCGGGGTCGGATTGGACCCGGACAAGGTAAGCGCAAAGATTACCCAGATCATTGGCTTAGGAACCCCTATTAGCGGAGAGGTCGGATTGTCGCCGCGAGTGAAGCGCGTGATTCAGCTTGCCACCGAAGAGGCTCAACGCCAGGGGGTCAATTATATTGGAACCGAACATATTCTGCTTGGCCTGATCATTGAGGGAGAAGGAATTGCTGCGAGAGTCCTGGCGGATCTTAAGATCAGTCCGGAAAAAATATGGGAACAGGTTGTAGAGCTCCTGGGAGGGGAAACCGAAGGTACATCAATGCCTGGAAGTGGTGCCGCGAATAACGGCAAACCCGGACAGACAGGCGGAACGCCGACTTTAAACGAGTTCGGACGGGACTTGACGGTCATGGCTGCTGAAGGGAAGCTTGACCCTGTCGTTGGCCGGGGAAATGAAATCGAAAGAGTCATTCAGGTGCTGAGCCGCCGGACGAAGAACAACCCTGTATTGATTGGAGAACCCGGGGTTGGAAAAACGGCTATTGCTGAGGGTCTAGCCCAAAGAATTGTCAACAACCAAGTACCGGAGATCCTTGTCGATAAACGGGTTGTGACACTTGATCTTTCTTCGATGGTCGCGGGGACAAAATATCGCGGTGAATTTGAAGAGAGAATGAAAAAAGTCATGGAAGAAATCCGGCTGGCGGGCAACGTGATTGTCTTCATCGACGAACTCCATACGCTGATCGGAGCGGGGGCTGCCGAAGGAGCTATTGACGCAGCCAATATTCTGAAACCCGCCCTAGCTAGAGGAGAAATGCAGTGTATCGGAGCAACGACACTCGATGAATACCGTAAGCATATTGAACGTGATCCGGCCTTGGAAAGGCGTTTTCAACCAATTAAGGTAGGAGAGCCTACGGTTGAGGAAACGGTGGCTATTCTAAAGGGTTTAAGGGACAGGTATGAAGCGCATCATAGGGTGAAGATATCCGACGAGGCAATTGATGCGGCAGCACGCTTGTCTGACAGGTATATCTCCGACAGATTTTTACCCGATAAAGCCATTGATTTAATTGATGAGGCTGCATCCAGGGTCCGTATCCACAGTTTTACAGCACCGCCGGATTTGAAAGATCTGGAGGAAAAAATCGAAAATCTCAAGAAAGAAAAAGAAGCAGCCGTAAAAAGACAGGAATTTGAAAAGGCCGCTGAAATCAGAGACGAGGAGCAAAAGAAACGCGAAAAGCTCAGCGAGATCCGTAAGAACTGGGAAGAAAATAGAGAAAAAGAGCTAATTGGCGTGGGGCCGGAGGATATCTCCAGAATCGTATCGAGCTGGACGGGGATTCCGGTGAATAAACTGGAAGAGGGAGAAAGCTCCAGACTTTTGAAGCTGGAATCCCTTCTACATGAGAGCGTGATCGGACAGGATGAGGCAGTCACGGCTGTTGCCCGTTCGATCAGACGGGCTAGGGCAGGACTTAAAGACCCAAAGCGGCCCATTGGTTCCTTTATTTTTCTCGGACCCACAGGAGTCGGGAAAACCCAGCTGGCGCGGTCCTTGGCTGAATCTTTGTTCGGGGATGAAAGTTCACTGATCAGAATTGATATGTCCGAATATATGGAAAAGCATGCCGTATCCAGGATGGTAGGTTCTCCTCCGGGATATGTCGGACATGATGAAGGGGGACAGCTGACTGAGGCAGTACGCAGGAAACCGTACAGTGTCATTTTATTTGACGAGATAGAGAAGGCCCACCCTGAAGTATTTAATATTCTGCTTCAGGTATTGGAAGACGGCAGGCTCACTGACTCCAAAGGAAGGCTTGTAGATTTTCGCAATTGTGTACTAATCATGACGTCTAACGTTGGGGCCTCTTTCCTCAAAAAAGAATCTCTGGGTTTTGTCTCTGGAAGAAACGAAGAAAGTGAATACAAGTCCATGAGTTCGCGGGTCATGGAGGAACTGAAGAAAACCTTCCGTCCGGAATTTCTGAACAGAGTGGATGAAATGGTGGTATTCCATCAACTTCAGCAAGCCGATCTTGTGAAGATTACAAGAATCCTGGTTAAGGACGTCAGCAAACGTCTGAAAGAACAGGATCTCGAGTTGGTTCTGGATGATGAAGTTCTGGAGCATCTGGCAGAGGAGGGTAAAGATCCGACCTATGGTGCGCGTCCTCTAAGAAGGGCCATTCAAAAACTGATTGAGGATCCCCTCTCAGAAAAGATCCTCGAAGGAACTTATAAAGCAGGCGATACGATCAAGGTCGAACTTTCCGACAAAGAAGTGGTTTTTGTGAAACCAGCAGCCGCAAAGAAAACAGGCAAAAAGAGATAGGGGGAAGGATTCTTGGCAGGTCCGAAGACAAAGTTCTATTGCCGGGAATGCGGGCAGGAAAGCGCGAGATGGCTCGGAAGGTGTCCCGGATGCGGTGAATGGAATACGCTGATTGAGGAACGCGTAGAAAAATCCAAACCTACAGAAAGCAGAGGGATCGTTCAGGCGATCCCTCTGACTGAAATCCAAACGGTGGAAGGACACAGACTTGATACCGGAAGTCCAGAACTTAACCGGGTTTTTGGGGGAGGGGTTGTCGAAGGATCCTTTGTTCTTTTAAGCGGAGAGCCCGGAATCGGCAAATCCACGCTGTTTCTGCAAATGGCAGAATATCTTTCCCGGAAGGAAAATGTGCTTTATGTGTCGGGAGAGGAATCTGCCCGGCAAATCAAACTCAGGGCTGACAGAATGGGACTTTCTTCTTCCCGGGTACATATACTTGCCGATAATTCTTTGGAAGCAGTACGTTCGGAGGTACTGGATAAAGGTTATAAAGTCGTTTTTATTGATTCAATTCAGACGATGCTGCTCGAAGACGTCCAGTCTGCACCCGGAAGCGTCAGCCAGGTCAGGGAAGGGGCTTCTTTCTTGCTGAAACTGGCCAAAGAAAATGAGATTACGGTTCTCCTGGCTGGCCATATTACAAAAGAGGGTGCGATTGCCGGGCCCAGGGTTCTGGAGCACATGGTTGATACAGTCCTGTATTTTGAAGGAGATCAGCACCATATCTTCCGTCTGCTGCGGGCGGTCAAAAACCGTTTTGGTCCGGCCAACGAAATTGGGGTATTTGAGATGAGGGGCTGCGGTCTAGCTGATGTGACAAATCCCTCCATGTTTTTTATGGGTGATCATACACAGGTATCCGCTGGTTCCGGGGTGGCTGTCGTGATGGAAGGAACAAGGCCGCTCTTAGTGGAGATCCAGGCTTTAGTAACATCGTCCATCTTTACGCCGCCGAGAAGAACCGTAAACGGGATGGATTACCACCGCCTGCTGATGCTTCTGGCAGTTCTGGACAAACGGGCCGGATACGCTTTTGGCGCCCGGGATGTTTTTGTCAATATTGCCGGGGGTCTCGATGTGGATGAGCCGGCAGCAGATCTTGCTGTCATCGCCGCTGTGATGTCGGGAATTAAAGATCAGCCGCTTGGAAATATCGCGTTAATCGGGGAACTTGGCCTGACCGGAGAAATTAGAGGAGTTTCTCATATCGAGCAGCGGATCAGAGAAGCGGAGAAATTTGGTTTTCGAAATTGCCTGGTACCAGAAGTCAATGCAAGCAGTATAGAGAAGACCGATTGCCGGATCATTCCGGTTAAGAACATTGAGGAAGCACTGGATTTTCTTTTTTAGATGATGATACCAAAATAAAAAAGGATGTCAAAAGACATCCTCGGCAGTCATTCCAAGGCATCACTGATATGTAAACTCATTTGGTAACTGATAACAAATATACGAAATGATAAAAATATCTCTGCATCCTTTAATCTTCTTTTAAGCTCAGCTATCTAAAATTAAAAACAGTAAGTGTTTTAAGTCTGCGTTCTTCTTTTTCCAAGATTTCGTTCACGGACAAGCCCAGAATATTGGCAAGAGCTGAGATGTAAAAAAGCTGATTTCCCAGTTCGATTTCGACAACTTCACGGCAGTTGGAACAAAGGTCTCCTTCCAGATGACTGTTCAGGAGAAATTTAAGATCTGATAGGGTAGCATTTTCTGGAATTGGGCTCTTGTGGGCATCCACTGAGACACAGCCGCAAGAAGTCACAGCCTTCGTTATAGCCCTGTTTACCCGGGAAGAAGCCTCTTGTCCTTTTGATAAAATATCCAAGATGCTTTGGTGCCGAATGAGCATAGCATCAACCGTTTCTTGAAAATCATTATTGATTGGACTCATAGAACATACACTTCCTTTCTGCCAGTTTCATTATAGACAGCATCTGAAGCTGTTGTCAATTTCATCAAATCGGGAAATATTTCTTGAATTAAGATATATTGAAATAATTTGTCGTTTGCTTTGAAAGAGAAATACAACCTGATATAATGATGAGATACAGGGGAAAATACCGCTAAACAATTTCATAGGGGACAGATCAGGAAAATTTCAGGCTCCTGGTATAAACAGAATTGTTTTTAGCCAAAATATAGAAAAAGGGAGGTGAATTTGATGCTTAGCAAAATTGTTCGCGGCATCATTACGCTGCTGTTTGGAGCAGCAGGAATTTACGTAGATTACTTGATATTAAAGGTTGTCGATATTCGTCAGCTTAGCCAGACATTAGGTTTTGAGATTCACTTATACTGGACTTATATTATTATTTTTACTGTGTTATCTGCTTTTGGTTTCTTTCTCGCCCCTGTATGTATGAAAGTCTTTATTGGCCTTGTCAAATGGCTGGAAAGCAAACTTACCCGCATGCCGATTCACGATCTAGTCGGAGGTTCACTTGGGGGTATTGTCGGTTTGCTGATTGCCCGTCTGATTTGCATTACTTTTGTGGATATTCCGTTTCTCGGTCCGATTCTGTCGGTCATTGTCAGCTTGTTACTTGGCTACGTCGGCCTGATTATTGGGATCAATCGCAAGGATGATATTCTTGGATTTTTCAACTTTTTACCCAAGCTGAAAGGGGAACGTGCTGAAAAAGAAAAGAATAAGGATAAAGGGCACGGGAAGCAGCCTGCTGCAGGCTATAAAGTGCTTGATACCAGTGTGATTATTGACGGCAGAATAGCGGATATTGTTAAAACGAGTTTTTTAGATGGGGTTCTTCTCATTCCTGGTTTTGTTCTGGAAGAGCTCAGACATATTGCCGATTCTTCAGACGCCCTCAAAAGAAACCGGGGTCGGAGAGGGCTTGATATCTTGAACCAGATTTCTAAGGAATCGGTCATCAAGGTTGAGATCTACGAAGGTGATTTTGAAGACATCGCTGAAGTGGATAGTAAGCTTGTCAAACTGGCGAATATTCTAGACGCGCCGATATTGACCAATGATTATAACCTGAACAAAGTGGCCGAGCTTCAGGGGATAAAAGTCTTAAATATCAATGAATTGGCCAATGCTGTAAAACCAGTCGTCCTTCCGGGCGAAGAGATGTATATTCAGATTATGAAGGAAGGAAAAGAGGCTGGACAGGGTGTAGCTTATCTAGACGATGGAACGATGGTTGTCGTTGACGGAGGACGCAGGTACATTGGGCAACAGACCACCGTACTGGTTACGACTGTTCTGCAAACGGCTGCAGGTAGGATGATCTTTGCTAAACCCAAAGGGATGCAGGAAAAATCATCTGAGGAGTTTTCCCATGAGTTTAATGCGTTCGGCTAATATCGCTGCTATCGTACCTGCCGCCGGGCGGGGAAAAAGGATGGGGGGTCAAGGCAACAAGCTTCTGCTTGAACTTGCCGGGACCCCTATCCTTGTTTTTACTCTTAAAACACTGGAATTTTGTCCGCTGATTAAAGAGATCATTATTCCTGCGGCAGGGATAGATATTTTGGCAATTAAAAAGTTGGTGGAAAAATACAGCCTAAAAAAGGTGACAGCAGTGGTTGAGGGAGGTGCCGAAAGGCAGGACTCCGTTTACCGGGCGCTTCAGTCCTTAAGTCCTGAGGTGGACAGCGTGATCGTCCATGACGGTGCCAGACCCTTATTAACACTGGATGATCTGAACCGTTTTCTTGAAGAAACGGCAGACCTTGAAGCGGCTGTCATGGCTGTACCTTTGAAAGATACTGTAAAAAAGGTGGATGCTCAGGGCCGAGTTATGGAAACACCCCCACGGGAACAGCTCCGGGGGATTCAGACACCGCAGATTTTTAACCGGAACCTTTTAGAAAAAGTACACAAACTTGCCTTTGAACAGCAGTACCTGGCCACGGACGATGCTTCTCTGTTTGAGTGGCAGGGTTTACCGGTCAGGGTTGTTAAAGGCAATTACGAGAATATCAAAGTGACCACGCCTGAAGATATACTTTGGGCCGAGTCCATCCTGTGCAGAAGAAGAGAGGTGCCTCCAATGAAGATAGGACTGGGCTACGATGTCCATGCACTGATTGAGGGACGGACGTTAATTCTGGGCGGAGTAGAAATTCCTCATGAGAAAGGACTTTTGGGGCATTCTGATGCAGATGTCCTGACGCATGCTGTAATGGATGCGATTCTCGGGGCTTGTGCGCTTGGTGATATTGGTAAACATTTTCCCGACAGCGATGCCCGGTACAAAGGCATTTCCAGTCTGGCACTGCTGGCTGAAGTTGTAAAGCTTGCGCAAGGCGAAGGCTATAGGCTTGGGAATCTGGATAGTATTATTGTCGCTCAGAAACCGAAAGTGCTGCCTTATATCGCGCAGATGAGAAAGAATCTGGCAGAGATTCTGAACGCAAGTCCGGACTGTATATCGATCAAGGCAACGACAACGGAATGCCTGGGCTTCGAGGGCAGAGAAGAAGGAATCAGTTCGCAGGCAATTGTTTGTCTTTTACCCGTATGACCTGATATAATATTAAACGCAATTATTCCTAATAGGATCTTTAATAGGATCTTTAATAGCTTTAATACCTGCTGAAGACAAGCAGTACGAAGTAGAAATGAGGTTATGTCGATTATGACGGTGAAAGTAAGGTTTGCTCCAAGCCCGACCGGGCCCCTGCATATCGGAGGAGCAAGGTCAGCTCTTTTTAATTATTTGTTTGCAGCAGGCAAAGGTGGGACCTTTGTCTTTAGGATAGAGGATACCGACCTGGAACGGTCGAGCCGCGAATCAGAGCAGGATATCATGAAAGCGCTACACTGGCTGGGGATCACCTGGGATGAGGGGATAGACGCCGGCGGAGATTCCGGCCCTTACAGGCAGACGGAAAGGCTCGGTACATACCGTGAATACACGGATAAGCTTCTTCAAAGCGGACATGCTTACCTGTGCTACTGTTCGGAAGAAGAACTGGAGCAGGAACGTCAGGAGCTGAGTTCCCGTGGGGAGACCCCGCGCTATCTCGGAAAATGCCGGACGCTGACCACAGAACAACGCCAGGCTTATGAAATGGAAGGACGGAAGCCCGTTGTCCGCTTCCGAGTGCCGGAAGGTCAGGATATTGTGATCAATGACTCGGTCAGAGGAAAAGTCGTTTTCGAAAGTGATGGAATCGGGGATTATATCATTGTCAAATCAGATGGAATCCCAACCTACAACTATGCCGTGGTCATCGACGATGTCCTGATGGGCATTACGCATGTTGTCAGAGGCGAAGAACATCTATCGAATACGCCGCGTCAGGTCCTAATTTATGAGGCTCTTGGAATGAAAGCGCCCGATTTTGCCCATATCTCCTTGATTTTGAATACGGAAGGGCGGAAGATGAGCAAACGGGACGGGGATACTGCTGTCATGGATTATTTCCATAAAGGGTATCTGCCGGAGGCCGTCGTGAACTTTATTGCGCTTTTAGGCTGGTCGCCCTCCGGTGAGCAGGAGTTCTTTACGATCGAAGAACTCAAGAAAGAATTTTCATTGGAGAAAGTATCAAAGAGCCCGGCAGTTTTTGATTTGAATAAGCTGAACTATATTAATGCGCATTACCTGAAACAGACTGCTTCGGCAGACCTTGTTCGGCTGGTGCTGCCGTTTTTGAGAGAAAAAGGACTTTTTCCGAATGAACTTTCTTCGGCCGAACAGCAGTGGGTGACCGGCTTTATTGATGCCGTCAAGGAAAAAATCAACTGCTTAAGTGAGGTTAAGTCCTATATTCATTATTTTATTGGAACAGAAATTGATGTGCTGCCGGAGGAAGCTGAAGCGATTATGAAGGCGGATACCGTACCGGCAGTATTGCAGCTTTTTGCAGCTAAGGTCCGGGAAACCGCCTTGCTCGACGCGCCAGCAGCCAAGAACATTTTAAAAGAGATTACCAAAGAACTTAACCTGAAAGGCAAGGACGTGTTTATGCCAGTCAGGATTGCACTTACGGGGCAGATGCATGGCCCTGATCTCGACCGGATCATGGAGCTTCTAGGCAAAGAAAACATTTACGGGAGATTGGAGAAGACGTCTGTTTATCCGAAGTAAGTACAAGGAGGAAATCGTGATGGCGATCAGACTGTATAATACACTTACGCGTCGCAAAGAAGAGTTTGTGCCGAGGGAACTGGGAAAGGCTTCAATGTACGCCTGCGGCCCAACGACGTATAATTATTTTCATTTGGGAAATGCCCGGATGCTGGTGGTTTTCGATATGGTCAGGCGCTACCTGATCCATAAAGGATTTGTCGTCACGTATGTCCAAAATTTCACCGACGTTGATGATAAAATCATTAACCGCGCCGCTGAAGAAGGTTGTGACCCGATAGCACTAGCCGGTAAATATATTAATGAGTACTTTACGGATGCCAAGGCTTTGAATATTCTTCCTGCCGATATTCATCCGAAAGCCACGGAACATATCCCGGAGATGATTGATATTATCCGCAGGCTGGAGGAAAAGGGCTTAGCCTATCATATTGACGGAGATGTTTATTTTGCTGTGGACAAATTCCCGGGATACGGTAAGCTGTCCGGCCGGACCCTTGAAGATATGCAGGCCGGGGCGCGTGTAGAGGTGGATGACAAGAAGCATAACCCGATGGATTTTGCACTATGGAAAAAAGCCAAAGCGGGTGAACCTTTCTGGGAAAGTCCTTGGGGTAAAGGAAGGCCCGGCTGGCATATTGAATGTTCAGCGATGTCCTTGAAATACCTCGGTCCTGGGTTTGATATTCATGGGGGCGGAGGCGACCTGGTTTTTCCGCATCATGAGAATGAAATTGCGCAGTCCGAAGGCTGTCTGGAGGGCCAACAGTTTGCTCGGTACTGGATGCATAATGCGTTTATTACTATTAATCAGGAGAAAATGTCCAAATCGCTGGGGAATTTCTTTCTGGTCAGAGATGTTACCGAAAAATTCCCGGGAGATGTTATCCGTTTTTATCTGCTCGGAACACACTACCGCAGTCCGCTGGATTTTGATGATGAGAAGCTAGTCATGGCCTCTAAAGGATTGGACCGTCTGAAAAACAGCGTGCGTCTGGCCAAAGAGGCGTTGGGCAAAGCACTGGGTAAAGAGGGTAGGTCGTTCGGTATGATTACTGGAAACCCGGATCTGAAGGCGGACAATGAAATGGCTGGGGTCTGCCTGGAAGCTAGGAATGCTTTCGAACAGGCTATGGACGATGATTTTAATTCGGCCCAGGCTTATGCAGCTTTATTCGAGTTGGCCAAAGGAATTAATACGTATCTTGCCAAAGGTTCTATAGAGACTGAATCTTTAGCTGAAGCAGCACGGACTTTGATCGAGCTGGCTGGGATACTTGGATTTGATCTGGAGGTTGAGGCCGAAGCCTCACAGGAGGATTCCGGAAAATTGGCCCAGGTCATGGAGCTTGTGATGGAGATCAGAGCCAATGCCCGTAAGAACAAAGACTGGACGACTGCGGATCTCATCAGGGACAGGATTAAAGACATCGGGATTGTGATTGAAGATACCCCCGAGGGTGCCCGTTGGTATTTGAAATAGTTAAGGGATGATAACATTTGCCTAAGCATAACGAACCTGAACAGGATAACGACATGCCGGATATTTGGTCGGTACAAATCAATAAGCGGTGGCAGGATATTAATATCCTGCTGCTCGCCTATATAGGTGACGCCGTTTACGAATTATGGGTGCGCAAGCATCTTCTGGAGCAGGACATTGCCAAGGTACAACTCATGCATAAGCGGGCTATTTTCTATGTACAGGCCAAAACGCAAGCAGGTATTTTGAGGCATCTCATGAACGAACTGGATGAAACGGAGACGGAGGTTGTTCTGAGGGGGCGTAATGCGAAGGGCCACTATCCGCGCAGTATTGATGTTGTCACCTACAGGCATTCTACAGCCTTCGAAGCACTTATCGGCTACTGGCATATTACTGGCCAAAATACGCGGATGAGCGCGGTTCTAAACAGCATAGACGGGATTCTTGAGACAATGGCGACAGAAAATAACAAGAAAACAGAAAGAGACACTTTACCCGAAGAAACTGGAAAACGGGGGGAGTCAGAGCATGAAGATCACGAATTTTGAACATACCGGACTGGACCGGGTTGCAGACTGGATTAAACGAAATCATTTAAGCGGAATATCCGGCACGGAACTAAAGAAAATTTTGAAAACAGCCAATATATTCTTTGTTGCCGAAGGCATCAATCGGGTTCAGAGTATGTTGCTCTGTGAGCTGAAAGCATCCTATGTCCAACAAAGTCAAAGATATGTGGCATTTGATCAGGACGCGTTTGCTTTTCCCGACCTGCCGCCTGAAGATTGCCACAGAGCCTGGGAACTTGGGCAGCAGGCATTAGATCTGTATACCAGAATGTGTGCACTGAAGGAAGGCGGATTTAAAGGGAGACCTAAGCCCGAGCATTACCTTTACGCGATTCCGATCGAAGATGCCCGCTATATCCTGCCGCTTGCGGCAAAGACGAATCTATCCGTTTCGATGTCCGGAGATAAACTGTGGGAGTTCTTTCTTTTATTCAATGACAGGAGATATGAAGGGATATTCGACACTTTGAAAAATGAGCTGGAAGCTTTTCTTCCAGTTGAATTACGCGCACTGTTCCCCTGTGGCTATGACAGTACGGAGGAATCAGCAATCATTGAAGACTTCTATCGGACAGATTTGGCGAGGATCAATCCCGAAGATGATCTCATCTTAATGTCCGGTTATCAGGAACCGGACATTAAGGCTGGCCTGGGCGCTCTGACCAGCACCCAAAGCAGGGCGTCTTCCGAAGTTTTACTATCCTGGGGGGAAGAAGCTCCGGTCAAGGCGAAAGAAATTGTCCGGAGGGTACTTGGTTACGGGCATGAAAGCATTGCCGAACAGTCCCGGACCACTTTTGGGATGATGTGTTCCCTGGTGACGTATCACCAGCAGATCCGTCACCGTCTGCCGGAAATGTTCCGGGAAGATTTCAGTAACCTTTTCAGCGACATGAAAAGACCAGTAATTATTCCGGATAGCATTTGTAATTCCCCATTTTTGGAGGAGTTCTTGGATCTAACGGAAGCCTATCGGACATTTTCCAGGGAGATTTATCAAAAATTTGGGTTGGGTAAAGCTATGCCATTTATTCTGAACTGCCAGCTTATAAAAATGATCATGTCCACGAATGCAAGGATAGACAATCAGATGCTCTCGGAAAGGACCTGTATGAATGCCCAGTGGGAAATCAGAAAGCTCGCTGTCAAGAAACTGAAAATCCTCAGAGAATTATCCGATGTACTCTATGAAAAAGCGCTGCCGCCCTGTCTGGTCAGCAAATGCCATGAAGGGAAGATGACGTGCGGCAGACAGCAGGAAGTAAGAGAGCTGTTTGATTTCAGGAAATAATAACAGTTGTGTACTGCTACAGGAGTCTGTTATCTGCAGATTATTTACCCGCGCGGCGTCGGGAAAAATGTTGGACGGGGGTTACGGATGAAAGCGGTTGTTTCGGTAGATCAAAACTGGGGTATCGGTTATAAAGGAAACCTGTTGCTGAAAATCCCGCAAGATATGAAGTTTTTTAAGCAGATGACTGTCGGCAAGGTTGTGGTCATGGGCAGAGGAACCTATGAATCATTGCCAGGAAAAGAACCCTTGAAGGACAGAACCAATATCGTCTTGAGTACAAACAGGGATTTCCGGGATAATAGAGTTATTAGCTGTCACTCTCTGGATGACCTGCTTCAGGAGTTAAAAAAATACCCTTCGGACGATATCTGTGTGATCGGCGGAGAATCGCTTTTTCAGCTGCTCATGCCCTATTTGGATGAACTGTATGTGACAAAAATCAGGCACACATTCCCTGCGGATAGGCATTTTAGAAATGTCGACGAAGATGACAACTGGAGAGTTGAGTCCGAAGGTGAATTGCATACTTATAATGACATTCAGTACAGTGTTGTAAAATATGTAAGAAAGTGATTGTCGTTTGAAAGGAGAAACCGGCTTTGGAAGAAAATATTGTGTGCGGACGCAACGCTGTGACCGAACTGATCAAATCCGGGAATCCGGTAAATAAAGTGCTGGTCAAAAATGAAAAGGGGCCGGGAAGAAATTCGGACATCCTGCATCTGCTTAAAACACGCGGCATACCGTATCAATTTGTGGAAAATACTGTCCTGGACAAATATACTGCCGGAGAAAAGCATCAAGGAGTGGTGGCATTTGCTGCTGCCAAAGAATATGCAGAACCATCCGATATTTTGGAGATAGCAAGGCAAAGAGGGGAAGATCCATTTATCCTTGTTCTGGATGAGATCGAGGATCCGCATAATCTAGGAGCCCTTCTTCGAACTGCCGATGCAGCGGGTGTTCATGGGGTTATCATTCCCAAAAGAAGAAGTGCCGCGCTCACACCAGCTGTCGGCAGAACGTCGGCCGGAGCTGTGGAATATGTGCCTGTGGCCAGAGTAAGTAACCTTGTCCAGACACTTAAATATCTCAAAGAAGAGGGCTGCTGGGTATCCGGTGCGGAAGCAGGCGGCAAAGATATCTATCAGGCGGAACTGAAAGGGTCAAGGGTCATCGTCATTGGCGGAGAGGATAAGGGACTCGGGAGACTGATCCGAGAAACCTGCGATGAAATTATATCCTTGCCAATGTGTGGCAGAATTTCATCTTTAAATGCCAGCGTAGCCGGGTCTATCATCATGTATGAGGTCCGGAGACAGAGAAATCAGACTTAATCCGCCATATCCCGCCATATCCCGCCAATCTTCATCTTGACGCTATTTGTGCATTTCAGGTATAATTGTTTTGTTATAAGCATATAATGGACGCTTCAGCGTTACCTTCGTGAATCGGTTTCGGGAGGGATGGACTTGACTTACAGTATCCAGACAGAGATTCCAGAAGAATTCGAGGCTAATGAATACATAGCGGATGAGGAACTAGTTGAGTTAGCAAAGATCGGTGACGCAGAAGCTCAGGAGTACTTAATCAATAAGTACAAGAATTTTGTCAGGGCAAAAGCCAGATCGTATTTTTTGATCGGCGCAGATAGAGAAGATATTATTCAAGAAGGCATGATTGGGCTGTATAAAGCAATTCGTGACTTCCGTGGGGACAAGCTTTCCTCTTTCAGAGCATTTGCCGAGTTGTGCATAACTCGGCAGATCATTACAGCGATCAAGACGGCTACCAGACAAAAACATATTCCGCTCAATTCGTACGTATCGCTAAACAAACCTATTTACGATGAGGATTCCGACAGGACACTCTTGGATGTTATTTCTGGAAATAAAATCACGGATCCCGAGGAACTGATCATCAGCAGGGAAGAATTTGACGATATTGAAGAAAAAATGGGCGAAATTTTAAGTTCGCTCGAATGGGAAGTGCTGATGTCCTATCTTGAAGGCAAATCTTATCAGGAGATTGCCGTTGATCTTGACAGGCATGTCAAATCCATTGACAATGCACTGCAGCGGGTCAAGCGAAAGTTGGAAAGGTATCTGGAGCACAGAGGGGCCTAAAATCCCATATAATATGAATAAAATCAGGTACTCCGTTTTGTAAATCTTTCCAGAAGAAAATTGACTTTTATTGTTGACAAGTAGCCGTAATCTTTGATACAATACGTTGGTGTCTAATGCCGATGTAGCTCAATTGGTAGAGCAGCTGATTTGTAATCAGCAGGTTGCGGGTTCGAGTCCCATCGTCGGCTCCAATTGAAATGGGTAGGTGGCCGAGTGGTTAAAGGCGGCAGACTGTAAATCTGTTCCGAAAGGTACGGTGGTTCGAATCCATCCCTGCCCACCATTCTATAATTGGAGATATCGAGCTGGAACGTTTTTTTAACATCGCGGGGTGGAGCAGTGGTAGCTCGTCGGGCTCATAACCCGAAGGTCGTCGGTTCAAATCCGGCCCCCGCAACCAATGAAATTAAAAAAGCCTTAGACAAGTGTCTAAGGCTTTTGTGTATCGTATAAACCATTAAAGTCAAAGCCCGCTATGTATACTCAGGCATCTCTCCTGAATAAACTCCAGCATAGCTTCGATGAATTCTACTTAAAACCCAGACTAATATCTCCCCAATATTTACTTGATTTCCTTTATGCCAGATGAACTCCAACTGTTTATCAGGCTTACGTAGGCATTCAGTTCAATATCATCAATCAGGAAATTTACGACAATTGATTTCGGCACGGGTAGGGTTGCCTCACCGTTTTCACTGATCATGAGGGTCGGAGGTGAAATATCCAGATCGGTAATGCCAATTTTCGTAAACTGCGTGCAGGTATTCGCGCAGATTATATTCCCCATCTCGGAAATCGCGCTTTTGGCTATGGCATCCAGTTCAGTCACCGGCACGCCCATCATCATTTTTGATGCAAACTTATTAGCAGCTTCAACATTCATCCCGAACAGGATCGCGCCTTTCACTGTTCCGAAAAGTGAGATGTTCAGAAGAATGCCATTATACTGAAAGGCTGCTTCAATTTTGGACACCTTGCGCCGTTCGACCGACTGGAAGCCGAGCTGAGGCAGAATTTCTGTAAAAGCAGTCAGAAGAGGATTAATAATACTTACATCCATATACTCGACCCTTTCTTAAAACCCACACCCAGGAAAATATTCCCAAAGTTAGTTTCTGCCTTCACAGCATCCATTTTAAGATTTGGACTCATAATTTCAGTTGCGGTACCGTAAAAAAGACTGGGGGGAGAAACGCTCAGACTATAGGTTTTATCGGATTTATTCAGCATCGAGCAGGCAATCCCGGCAATAATGTTGGCCAGTTCGGCAACCATGGCCAACACCTCTTCACGGTTTCTATGAGCGCGTTTCAGGATTATCTCAACAACCTTTTCCGCAGTTTCCATCGATATATCTAAGATCATAGATCCGGAGTGGCGGCCGATCAGCCCGATAACAGCTGTAATTCCCTGGGAAAAGTAATGGTCTTCAAAATTTTCGTATGAAGCAAAAGAAACGGGTGATTTGGTCATTCGGGCAATATTCTGGGTCATAGATTCCTTAAAGGTTTCCAGACCATATGCGAGCAGATGGTCATAATGAATATCCGGCACCATAACGTTGTTAATCATCTGAACCAGGTAGTCGCCGTCAACAGGTTTTTGAATGTATCCGGAAATCCCGATGCGGCGCGCTTCAGCTTCCGATTCTTCGTCCTTCATCGAACTGACAAGAATAATCTTTGCATTGGGGTCTTTTACAAAAAGAGCACGGCTGCACTCAAATCCGTCTATATCAGGCATAACAATATCCATCGTTACTACATCGGGTTTGCACCGTTCATATGTTTCGATTAAGCTGTCGTAAGAATCGGCTTCCCCGACGACTTCCAAGCCACTGTCGCGAAGTATTTCCATAATAAACGTTCTTGAAAACAGAGAGTCGTCAACGACCATCACTTTTATTGAACTCATTTTTCCGGTATTACCCCCATCCGATGTAGTACACCAAGGTATTAGTCAATATGCACTCTAAATTATAGCAAGTAATTTTTGGGATTGCTATCATCAAATGGGTTCTCAATAAATAAAAAAAGATTTAATTGGTTAAATTCGAAAACAAAGCCAGGCTATTGCCTGGCCACTATTTTTTGGATCATTCTATACTTGCTTTTTTTTATCCAGGGCTTCGTCCCGGATTTCCGCCCTCATTCCGTTTAACGCATCACGCCTTCGATCATTCTTTTCTTTTAAATCTTTCTTACTTTTTGGATCATTAGTTCTCGCAATCATTTCATCAGCAAGCTCCATATTCTGGATGGTGTGATTAATATTTTTCTGGATTCTGTCGACATTATCTCTGCGGTCATCCGGATTGTGTTTCATTAATACTGTTCCTCCTTTGGTCTGCACTTAAATAATTTGTCTCAGTATATTGTTTGAGGAGTGAACAAGTCTTATACTATAAAAATTTAAAGCAGTTTCTTTATATTGTATAAAGATCTTAAAACAAGCCAGTTCTGTGGAAAATATCTTCCAATTGTCCAATAGCTTATGCCCCCAATTCGAAATTCTTTGGCCAGGGACAGTTTGGCATAGATGCTTCGGGCATCTTCAAACCATACTTCGTGCTTTTTGCCGGAATCATCGTAGTAGGTGAAATACGGAGACTGTGCTGTTGAATTATACTGGATTGCTGTCTTTTCAGTTCTGGCCAGATCTACCGCCCCGCTGTTAGAGACTGTTCTGGCGGCAGTACCGGAAACGTATGGAAGGGTCCAGTCATAGCCATAATTGGGGATACCCATAAAGATTTTCTGTCTCGGAATAGCCGACACCGCATAGGTCAATACTTTGCGTACTTCATTTACAGGAGCAATTGCTTTGGGCGGGCTGTAGGTGTAACCCCATTCATAGGTCATTAGGATGACGTGGTTGGCCAGAGCCCCGTGGACAGGATAGTCGTGGGCTTCGTATAGCAGACCTTTTTGGTCGGCACTCAGTTTAGGGGCGAGAGCTGTCGTCACAGGATAGCCTAAAGGGCGGAGCGTATTGACGATTCTTCGGAGAAAGTTGTTATAGTTTTCCCGGTCGGATGGGTAGATGTATTCAAAATCAATATCGAGGCCGTAATAGTTTTTTTCTCTCAGCGTTCTGATAACTTGACTGATTAAAGTATTCTGAGCAGTCTGATTTGTCAGGATGGATCTGGCCAGCGTACTGTTGAAGCTTCCACCCTGCTGGATATTTGTGATGACCATTAGTGGAGCTGTCCGGGCTTCTCTCGCTGCCTGGATCAGTGGTTCATCCGGAATCGTATTCAGGGTACCGTCCGCGTTGACCTGGTAACTAAAGATACTAAGATATGTAAGATGGCGAAGACTTTTTCGGAGGATGTCTCTGTTAATATTCGGAAAGGCATACCCGTTCACTTCTATCGTTCCATAGCTGGCAGATGCTGCCGGAATCGCAATAGTCTGACCGGCATAGATACGGCTCGGATCTGTTATCCGAGGATTGGCGGCGAGTAACGCATTCACAGTTACACCGTGTTTTTGGGCAATCAGATAAAGAGACTCACCGGCGGCAACCGTATGTGTTCCGCTACTTTCCAGAATGACCACCGTCTGCCCGACAACCAGCTGGTTGGGATTGGTCAGTTCATTATCCGCAATCATTTTCTGGGGTGAGACCCCGTATTTGCGAGCAATGGAATAGATGCTCTGTCCTGAGCTTACAACATGAATTTTCAAGAAACACACTTCCTTTTTCATACTGTATGCTTCAGAGAAAAAAGAAGTGTTTAGGGTGCGGGTTTATTATCCGGGACAGATTATGTTATCATAAGACAATAGAAATAAATAAAGAATAAAACCTTAAGGAGCTGTGGAATGAATATCGGAGCCAGAACGTTAAAGACAGGTCTAGCCGTGGCCGTCAGTGTTTATATCTGTATCCTTTTGGATATTGAACCATCTTTGTTTGCTGCGACATCTGCAGTGGTTTGTATGCAGCAATCACTCGGAAGAAGTTTTCGAAATGCGCTGGAAGAAATTATAGTAAACATCATTGCAATTATTGTGGCTGTAGCGATCGGACTGGCCATACCGCTGCAGTTTCTGAGTATGGCACTTGCCACGATTGTTCTGATCATCATATTTACGACAGTGATTAAAGTGCCGAACCAGATCGTACTGGCGGTCATTTCAGCTATTTTTATCCTGGCTTCTCCACAGGAACAGTTTTTATCCCATGCCGTTTCAAGGTCGCTGGCCATCCTTATCGGACTGGTGACAGCCAATGTGATCAATTTGACGATCGCACCTCCGCGTCACCAAAAAGTGCTTGAGGATAAACTGATTGAACTGAATAATTTTGCTGTCCGGATGTTTGTCGATGCAGTGAACCGGTATTTATACCTGAATCTGGCTTCGGAAGAAGAAATGCATAAGAATAAAGCGGAATTCAACAGCTTGTTTCAGGAAGCTGAGAATTTATATGATTTATACCGCAAAGAGTGGAACGTCTTGTGGTTTGGCAATAACAAGAAAAACCCCAAGGCCCGTAAACCATTATATAAGGAATATTTAAATTACAGCCGGGGCCTCTGGCAAAGATCACAGGATTTACTTTTTCTTGCCGCAGAACGAAAAACCCGCCGGGAGGAAGCAAATGATCCGGCGGTGAGTCCTGAATTTGAGCATGTTTTTGAAATGCTGCACAATGTGATGTTCAGTGCGACAAGCTACAATTTGCAGCTTCAGAAAAAGGTCAAGGGAGAAGAGGCAGCTCAGTTTCCCGAATTGCGTGTCTGGAGCAAACTGCACGCTATTTTGAATGAATGGCAGGAGAATATGCCCTCAACAAGTTTTTACTATCATGCGCTGATTGAATTGTCTGTTGTCACCTACAGCATTCGCTGGTTTGCGAAGGAATCCTCCCGGCTGCTGAATCTGGAGACGGAAGCGAGTATATAAAGAAGACTAGATGCAGCTTGATTTCATAGTATTGTAGGGTTCACGGCTGCAGGCCAAACAGTTTTCTGCCGTTTTCCCAGAGGATTTTCTGGTTTTCCTCTTTCGTCAGGCCAAGTGATAAGAAACGCTCAAGTTCGGATTCGGGTGACCACATTGGGTAATCCGTGCCAAACAGTACTTTATCAATGCCATGGGAGCGAATAATATCAACAGCTGTTTCTTTTTCTATTAACATCAGAGAGCTGGACGTGTCGATGTAGACATTTCGCTCAAACAGGCTGTGGTCAAAATCATCCCACAAACTCCAGCCGCCCAGATGGGCTGCAATGACCACTAGATCAGGAAACATTTCCAAAATGTGAGCAAGTCTGTGTGGATGAGAGTAGTCAGTCCGAATATCCCCAATATGAAAAAGGATCGGTAATTTGCCCTCGGCTGCCTCATATATAGGAAACAAAGATGGATCGTCGATGTTATATTCCTGAAAATCAGGGTGAAGCTTCAGGCCTTTTAAACTGAGTGAAAGTATTCGCTCGATTTCCAGTTGAGGATTAGGAAATTCAGGATGCATGGTGCCGAAGCCGACAAACTGCGGATCGGTGCAAACACCGGCAATGAAATCGTTGATTGACTCGACTTGTTCTGTTCTCGTAGCGGTTGAGGAAATTAAAAAGCGGTTGATCCCGACGCCTGCACCGGAAGCGATCAGATCGGAGGCGGTTCCTTTTCCCGGCTCCATATCTTGTATAAGTTCGTCGTAGAAGGACAGGATGGAATCTACTGCCCTGGAAGCTACTTTTTGTGGGAAAATATGGGCATGGGCATCAAAAATGTTTGGGTAATCTGGATTGGACATAAAACAGACCTCTAATTCTTTTTTTATTTTCTAAACACAGTTATGATATAATGAATAAATATCGACAATAATACAATCCTAATTCGTTCTGCCTATTTTGGCAAGAGGATTTCACAGTTTATTTGTGACATACAAAGTAATCTTCCTTGACAAAGACTTTATTATTGTGTTAAATTATTCTGTGCGACTTGTAAAATATGCAGTTTAATGCCATTGCCGGGGGGGTGTTCCGAATGCGTGTTGCAATCACATTGGCTTGTACAGAGTGCAAAAACAGAAATTATCAGTCCAATAAGAATAAGAAAAATGACCCAGATCGTATTGAAATCAAAAAATACTGTAAAACTTGTAAGGCTCATACTGTTCATAAGGAAACAAAATAGTACGACCCGGAAGAATATTCCGTTAAGGATGTGAAGATATGGCAGTGGCAAAGAAAGCAGATACCACAGGTGCAAAAGGCGGCTTTCTTAATAGGTTTAAGAACCCCGGAAAACGGTTTGCTTTTTTTCGTGAAGTTGGACTTGAGTTGAAAAAAGTGCACTGGCCGACACGTCAGACGTTGCTGACCTATACAGGTGTCGTGCTTGTTTCTGTGGCAATTGTTGCTTTGTTGATTTGGATTGTAGACAGCGGGCTAACGTACGCAATGACCAATCTGCTTGGCATTTAACAATTCACTTGACAATTGGATGAATCTTTCTTAGGAGGCTTTCGGTTAATGACGAAGAACTGGTATGTTATTCACACTTATTCCGGATATGAGAACAAGGTGAAAACAAATCTGGAAAAACGCGTGGAATCCATGAATATGGAGGATAAAATCTTTCGCGTTTTAGTTCCTATGGAAGATGAGATCGAAATAAAAAACGGTAAGAAAAAAATCTCCAAACGCAAGGTATTTCCAGGTTACGTTTTGGTAGAAATGGACATGACTGACGACTCGTGGTATGTGGTCCGCAATACGCCTGGGGTAACCGGGTTTGTAGGAAGCGGCAGCAAACCGATTCCGCTTCTGGATCATGAGGTCGCTGTTATTTTGCGCCAAATGGGACTCGAGAAAATCCGCACCAAGATCGACGTTGTTGTCGGGCAGTCTGTTCGGGTCATTGCTGGTCCGTTCAAAGACTTTATTGGTGTTGTAAAAGAAGTCCTCGAAGAAAAACAGAAAGTCAGGGTCTCTGTTTCCATGTTTGGGAGAGAGACGCCGGTCGAACTCGAATTTGGGCAAGTGGAAAAGCTTGACTAAATAGATATTCCACAGCAAGGAGGTGTAATTATGGCAAAGAAAGTTATTGGACTGGTAAAATTAGCAATCACCGCAGGTAAGGCAAATCCGGCACCTCCGGTTGGTCCTGCTTTGGGTCAGCACGGTGTTAATATCATGGGCTTCTGCAAAGAATACAATGAAAGAACGAAGGATCAGGCTGGACTGATCATTCCTGCAGAGATTACGATTTATGAAGACCGTTCCTTTACTTTTGTTCTGAAGACTCCGCCGGCATCCGTATTGCTTAAGAAGGCAGCCAACATTCCGTCTGGTTCAGCTGTTCCGAATAAGCAAAAGGTTGCAAAAGTGACCAAGGATCAAGTAAGGGAAATTGCTGAGCAAAAGATGAAGGACTTAAATGCAGCAAGCGTTGAAGCTGCAATGCGGATGGTCGAAGGGACTGCACGCAGTATGGGGATTGATATTATTTAATTCCTTTGAACAATGTGGGAGGGTTTGGCCCGAAGACCACAAGGAGGTTAAAGAAAGATGCCAAAAAGAGGTAAGAAATACCTTAACGCTTTAAAAGCGTTTGATAATCAGGCTTTATTTGAGCCTGCCGAAGCTCTTGGCGTAGTAAAAGACAATGCCAAGGCAAAATTTGATGAAACCGTTGAAGTTGCTTTCAAATTAGGAATTGATACCCGCCATGCTGATCAGCAGATCCGCGGAGCGGTTGTTCTTCCTCATGGTACTGGCAAAACATTAAGTGTCCTTGTTTTTGCCAAGGGTGACAAAGCTAAAGAAGCCGAAGCTGCTGGCGCTGATTTTGTCGGTGCTGAAGATATGGTTGAAAAAATTCAACAGGGCTGGTTTGGTTTTGATGTTGCTGTAGCAACACCGGATATGATGGGTACTGTCGGTAAGCTGGGTAAGCTTTTGGGACCCAAGGGCCTCATGCCGAACCCAAAGACCGGAACTGTATCATTTGATGTCGAGAGAGCAGTTAAAGAAATTAAAGCCGGTAAAGTGGAATACAGGGCTGATAAAGCCGGTATCATTCATGTACCGATCGGCAAGGTTTCTTTTGATCAGGATAAGCTGATAGACAACTACAAAACCATTGCTGAAGTTGTCATGAAAGCAAAACCTGCTGCTGCTAAAGGACAGTATGTCCGTAGCGTAACGGTATCCTCTACCATGGGACCAGGAGTGAAAATCAATCCTTTAAAGATTGTCTGAGTACATTTTTTAAGGGCCGAGATATACTGTAAGATTCAAAAAAATAATAGCAATTTTCCGCTGTAGAAAGCAGGTGCTTTATTAAGCTTAATTTCCTGCCGAGGTGGAGACAGGATCGTCTTTTGAAGACATGAAAGACATTAATAATCTTGCCTCTGCGTCCAGCAGAGGCAAGTTTTATTTAATGGCCAATGGACGACGGTACTGGAAGTGCCTAGTATCGAATACGTCATGGATGAATAATATTCAACTGGCCTAATGCCGTGGTAGCCATGGATGGCAAGGAGCGGTGAACGAAACACATACGGCAGTATGCGTTCGGAAGGAGGTGTGTGTATGCCAAATTTTGAAGAGAAGCAAAAAGTTGTTGAAGATATCAAACAGAAGTTTGAAGGTGCAAGCGGAGTGATCCTGGCAGACTACAGAGGTCTGACGGTATCGCAGGTAACCAATTTGAGAGTAGAACTTCGCCAGGCCGGTATTGAATACCGCGTATTAAAAAATACAATGGTTCGCCGGGCTGCAGACGAAATCGGGATTACCGGTTTGGATGAATTTCTGGAAGGTCCCACTGCTTTAGCTTTTTCTACAGATCCTGTTGCTCCTGCGAAAATTCTCAGTGAATTTAGCAAGAAAAACAAGAGCCTGACCATTAAGGCTGGAGTTCTTGACGGCAAGGTCATTGACGCCGACAAAGTAAAAGATCTTGCAAATCTTCCGTCCAGAGAAGTTCTTCTTTCCCAGGTACTTGCCGGAATGCAAGGTCCACTTCAAGGAATGGTCAACGTTCTGCAAGGGCCTATCCGCAAATTTGGTTATGCTTTGGAAGAAGTTCGTAAACTTAAAGAAGCCCAGGCATAGTCGAGGCACGGGATTCGATGCCCGAGGCCCGATGCATGCTCAGACTCTGGGACTATCCAATATCTGACACGAAGGTTTGGACGGTACCGGATGTTAACAGATCTAATGACTGGTCAAAACAAAAATAAAAAATATGTGAATTATTTTAAGGAGGATATTCTAATGTCCAAAACTGCCGAAATTTTAGAAGCCGTAAAAGGTATGACCGTTCTTGAGCTTGCTGAGCTCGTTAAAGCTTTCGAAGAAGAGTTTGGGGTAAGCGCTGCTGCTCCCGCAGCTGTTATGGCTGCTCCGGCAGCTGGTGCTGCTGCTCCTGTTGTTGAAGAGCAAACAGAATTCGATGTTATCTTGACCAGCGCTGGCGCTGCTAAGATCAACGTCATCAAAGTTGTCCGTGAAATCACTGGTCTTGGTTTAAAAGAAGCTAAAGATCTCGTTGACGGCGCACCGAAACCTGTTAAAGAAAAAATTGCCAAAGAAGAAGCTGAAGCTATCAAAGCTAAACTTGTTGAAGCTGGTGCCAGCGTAGACGTAAAATAATTTAAAACGAAAAATGTATTGCAGACTGAACCGGCCATGCTTAAACCGGTTCAGTTTTTTATTTAACGCCGGGTATTCGTTGATGCCAAATGCGTTCTGGACCGACTAATGGAATATTGACTAGAACCAAGCTGAAAAATATCTAAATACCTTTAACTTTTTGGAATTTAATATATAATAGAAGATATTTAACCTTTATTGGTAAAAAGATGTTGCAGGGATGAAAATTAGTAAAAAAATAGCAAAATATACACTTGACAAATATCGGTATACTTGTTAAGATTAATAACTGTCACTGTGATCTTAAGCTAAGACAAACCAATAAAGTTGGGAGATAATAGTGTGGATGTATTGCATCTCGTGTGAGGCAGCTCCATAAACATTGAAGCGAGGTTTTTTCCAAAAAAGCCTTGCTTTTGGTTGTTTATGCCTATCTGCTCTTTGCTTTTTGGTGTTTGGATACTAATGAATATTTGTATTAAGGTATTCGCAAACGATTATAATTATTTCTTGATTATCTAGTTTTCTGTTGGAACGATCAGGAAAATACACTGGAAGGGTGAAACGGCATGGTGAATCCTATCAAAGTTGGAACAAGAGAACGGGCAAGTTATGCGAGGCTTCGGGAAGTTCTGGATATGCCCAACTTAATCGAAATTCAACAGAATTCCTACGAGTGGTTTCTGAAGGAAGGACTGCGCGAAATGTTTCGCGACATTTCCCCAATTCAGGATTTTACCGGAAATCTGGTTTTGGAATTCATAGACTACAGCCTCGGCGATCCAAAATATGAGGTTGAGGAATGTAAAGAACGTGATGTTACGTTTGCAGCGCCTCTCAGAGTCAAAGTACGCCTTATTAATAAGGAAACAGGAGAGGTTAAAGAGCAGGAAGTGTTTATGGGGGACTTTCCCCTGATGACTGATAAAGGCACCTTCATTATTAATGGTGCGGAACGTGTTATTGTCAGTCAGTTGGTAAGATCGCCCGGCGTTTATTATTCTGAAACCATTGACACCAGCGGTAAAAAGCTTTACGGCGCGACGATTATTCCGAACCGTGGTGCCTGGTTGGAATTTGAGACAGATATTAATGATAATATTTTTGTCCGGGTTGACAGAACCCGTAAACTACCGGCTACTGTACTGGTCAGAGCCCTTGGCTATTCAACCAATGGCCGGATCCTCGAAGCCTTCGATGATAATGAGAACATTAAAATTACGCTGGAAAGAGACAATACGGAATCGACGGAAGAAGCGCTGGTTGAAATCTATAAACGTCTTCGTCCAGGAGAACCACCTACGGTCGAGAGTGCTCGCAGTCTTCTGGAATCCTTATTCTTTGATCCTAGAAGATATGATTTGGCAAAAGTAGGCCGTTATAAGCTGAACAACAAACTGAGTTTGGATATTCCCAAGAACATACGGCATTTAACATCTGAGGATATCATCGCATCGATTTCTCGGATGCTTAAAATAATCAATGGTGAAGGACATATTGATGATATTGATCACCTTGGAAACAGACGTTTGCGTTCGGTTGGTGAGCTTCTTCAGAATCAGTTCAGAATCGGTCTCTCCCGTATGGAGAGAGTGGTAAGAGAGAGAATGACGATTCAGGACATTGAGGGGATTACACCTCAGGTGCTGATCAATATACGTCCGGTCGTGGCTGCAATTAAAGAGTTTTTTGGCAGCAGCCAGTTATCACAATTTATGGACCAGACCAATCCGCTTGCCGAGCTTACGCATAAACGCCGTCTCAGTGCGCTGGGACCTGGTGGTTTAAGCAGAGAGAGAGCTGGATTTGAAGTGCGCGACGTGCATCATTCCCACTATGGCCGGATGTGTCCGATTGAAACGCCTGAAGGTCCGAACATTGGTTTAATTGGTTCACTCAGCACGTATGGTCGCATCAATGAATATGGCTTTATTGAGGCGCCTTACCGCAAAGTAGAAAACGGCAAGGTGACGGATGAGATTCATTACCTAACAGCTGATGAAGAAGAAAAATACATTATTGCCCAAGCCAATGCCGCTGTTGGTGAAAATGGGGAGTTTTTAAGCGAAAAGATCGAAGCGCGCCACGGTGAAGATTTTGTCCTGGTCCCTCCGGTAAACATTCAGTATATGGACGTTTCGCCGAAGCAGATGGTATCGATTGCGACCGCCTTGATTCCATTCCTCGAGCATGATGATGCCAACCGTGCGCTAATGGGTTCCAACATGCAGCGTCAGGCTGTACCTTTACTTAAAACAGATGCACCGTATATCGGCACTGGCATGGAGTATAAGGCTGCTGTTGATTCCGGTGTCTGCCTGGTTTCTCCGAAAGAAGGAACTGCTTTACGAGTTACGTCCGATGAGATCATCATTCAAAACAATGACGGCACAACAACCCGGAATAGACTTTTGAAATATACGCGCAGTAACCAGGGAACCTGTATCAATCAGAAACCGATTGTTGTCAAAGGCCAGAGAATCGGTGCCGGTCAGGTAATAGCCGACGGCCCGTCCACAGATAATGGAGAACTTGCCCTTGGGCGAAACGTTCTGGTAGCGTTTATGCCCTGGGAAGGATACAACTATGAGGATGCTATTCTGATCAGTGAGAAACTGGTTAAAGAAGATTACTTTACGTCCATTCATATTGAGGAATACGAAGCGGATGCCCGGGATACCAAGCTTGGGCCTGAAGAGATTACGAGAGATATTCCAAACGTCGGAGAAGATGTTTTGAAAGACCTTGACGAACGCGGTATTATTCGGATTGGTGCCGAAGTGCGCCCTGGAGATATCTTAGTGGGCAAGGTTACTCCAAAAGGGGAAACAGAGCTTACGGCTGAGGAACGCCTGCTAAGGGCAATTTTTGGTGAAAAAGCCAGAGAAGTCAGGGATACTTCTTTACGTGTTCCGCACGGCGAGGCGGGAAAAGTCGTTGATGTTAAAGTATTTAAGCGTGAGAATGGCGATGAACTGGCCCCTGGGGTCAATCAACTGGTAAGAGTCTATATTGCTCAGAAACGTAAGATATCCGTCGGCGACAAAATGGCAGGAAGGCACGGAAACAAAGGGGTTATTTCCAGAATCATGCGCCAGGAGGATATGCCTTTCATGCCGGACGGCACGCCGATTGAAATCGTTCTGAATCCGCTCGGCGTTCCATCCCGTATGAATATCGGACAGGTTCTTGAAACTCATCTTGGTTGGGCCGCTAAAGCACTGGGCATGTATATTGCTACACCGGTTTTTGACGGAGCCAGAGAAGATGATGTCTTTGACACCTTGAGAGAGGCCGGGCTTCCTGGACATGGAAAATCCGTTCTTTATGACGGCCGTACCGGTGAGCCTTTTGATAATGAAGTTACTGTTGGCTACATGTATATGTTAAAACTCCACCATCTTGTCGATGATAAGATCCATGCCCGTTCCACAGGTCCGTACTCGCTGGTTACCCAGCAGCCGTTAGGAGGTAAAGCACAATTTGGCGGTCAGCGCTTCGGAGAGATGGAAGTATGGGCGCTTGAAGCTTATGGCGCATCGTTTACGCTGCAGGAAATACTTACCGTTAAGTCCGATGATGTGGTAGGCAGGGTCAAGACCTACGAAGCAATCGTCAAAGGTGAAAATATCCCTGAACCGGGCGTGCCGGAATCATTTAAGGTGCTTATTAAGGAATTGCAGAGCCTTGGACTTGATGTTTCTGTACTTTCAGAAGAAGATCAGGAAATTGAAATTAAGGATCTGGATGATGACGTCACAGAAGTTGCTCATGAACTGGGAATGGATGATCAGTATTCCGTGATTGATGCCAATGACGAAAGCGGTATTGGCTATGATAATGAAGACGAAATATTAGATGAAGATATGGATGACAACTTGAATGACAAAACTGAAGATTTCCCTATCCTGAGTGTTCCCGAGTCTGACCTTGGTGATGATCTTGTTAATGATCTGGACGATGATTTCAGCGATAACATGTCTGAAGATTTTGATCCGGATTACAAGTAAAATGTGCGTTTGAGATTGAGAAAGCTTGATGTTGATGGGCGAAAGGAGAAAATACCATGCTTGATGTGAATAATTTTGAGAGGATGCGTATCGGGTTGGCTTCTCCGGAGATGATCCGTAAATGGTCCTATGGGGAAGTAAAAAAACCTGAAACCATTAATTACCGTACCTTAAAGCCCGAAAGAGAAGGCCTTTTCTGTGAGAAAATATTTGGCCCTACCCGTGACTGGGAGTGCCACTGCGGTAAATATAAGAGAGTCCGTTATAAAGGTATCATTTGTGACCGATGCGGTGTTGAAGTAACGAGATCCAAAGTCCGCCGCGAGAGAATGGGACATATTGAGCTGGCGGCGCCAGTTTCCCATATCTGGTACTTCAAAGGGATTCCGAGCAGAATGGGGCTTCTGCTGGACATGTCACCGCGTTCGCTGGAAAAAGTTCTATATTTTGTCGCGTATATTGTTGTTGATCCAAAGGATACCTCCTTGATGAAAAAGCAACTTCTTACCGAGACAGAATACCGGGAGGCCAGAGAAAAATACGGCAGTGGCTTCAAGGCAGAGATGGGTGCTGAGGCCATCAAGGAATTATTGTATGAGATTGATCTAGATAAACTAAACGAGGAACTTCGTACCGAGCTTAAGGAAGTGTCCGGTCAGCGGAAAATCAGGGCGATCAGACGCCTGGAAGTTGTCGAAGCATTTAAACAGTCCGGAAACAGTCCGGAATGGATGATTCTTGATGCGATCCCGGTTATTCCACCCGAACTACGCCCAATGGTTCAGTTGGACGGCGGAAGGTTTGCAACCTCCGACCTGAATGATCTGTACCGCAGAGTTATTAATAGAAACAACAGGCTGAAAAAGCTTCTTGATCTTGGCGCTCCGGATATTATTGTCCGTAACGAAAAAAGAATGCTTCAGGAAGCTGTTGACGCACTGATTGACAATGGCCGCCGCGGACGGCCTGTGACCGGACCTGGCAACAGACCGCTAAAATCGTTGAGTGATATGCTAAAAGGCAAGCAGGGAAGATTCCGTCAGAACCTTTTAGGAAAACGTGTTGACTATTCCGGCCGTTCTGTTATCGTTGTCGGACCGACACTGAAGCTTTCCCAGTGCGGTCTGCCGAAAGAGATGGCGATTGAGCTGTTTAAGCCTTTTGTGATGAAGAACTTAGTTAATGAGGGTTATGCCCATAATATTAAAAGCGCCAAACGAATGGTGGAAAGAGTAAGGCCGGAGGTCTGGGATGTCCTGGAAAAGGTTATTGCCGAGCATCCTGTACTCCTGAACCGTGCGCCAACGCTACACAGGCTTGGAATTCAGGCTTTTGAGCCTATACTTGTTGAAGGTAAGGCTCTGCAGATTCACCCGCTCGTTTGTACGGCTTACAATGCTGACTTCGATGGTGACCAGATGGCTGTGCACGTGCCGCTTTCCGCTGAAGCTCAGTCTGAAGCCCGGCTGCTTATGCTATCCGCACATAATATCCTTAACCCGAAGGACGGCCGTCCAGTTGCATCACCGACCAAGGACATGGTTCTGGGCTGTTACTATCTGACGATGGAAAGACCCGGAGCTCTTGGCGAAGGCAAGGTATTCAAGGATCATGATGAAGCCGTTCTGGCCTATAATTCCAAAGCGATTCATCTCCAGGCGATAATCAAAGTCCGTAAAGACGGAGAGCTTTTGGAAACCACCGTAGGGAGAATGATCTTCAATACTGTAATTCCTAAAGAAGCCGGCTATATTAATGAAATGGTCACCAAGAAATCTCTTGATAAGATTGTTGCCAAGACCTATCGTTTTTGCGGTTACGAAAAAACAGCCTCCCTGCTCGACGGAATCAAAAACCTTGGTTTCCGGTTCTCAACGCAGGCCGGCGTAACTGTCGGTATTGATGATATTAAGGTTCCTGGAGCAAAGAAGACCGTTCTGGGTGAAGCAGATGTTGCTGTTGCCAAAACTGAACTGCAGTATCGGCGCGGTCTCATTACAGATGAAGAGCGTAAGGGCCTCGTTATCGATATCTGGACTAAAGCAAATGATTCCGTAACGAAAGCGTTAATGGAATCACTGGATAAATTTAATCCGGTTTATATGATGGCCAATTCCGGGGCCCGCGGTAATATTCAACAGCTGCGTCAGTTGGCCGGGATGCGCGGACTGATGGCTGACCCGTCAGGCCGGACGATTGAACTGCCTATTAAAGCCAACTTCCGTGAAGGCCTAACTGTATTAGAGTACTTTATTTCCTCACACGGTGCGCGCAAAGGTTTGGCTGACACCGCACTTAGAACTGCCGACTCCGGGTACCTGACCCGCAGACTTGTCGATGTATCCCAGGATGTCATTGTTCGGGAGAATGATTGTGGTTCCGATAAAGGCATCATGGTCGAAGACATCAAGGAAGGCGGTGAAATGATCGAAAAACTGGAAGAACGTCTGGTAGGACGCTTCCCGGTAAGAGAGATCTATCATCCTGAAACAGGTGAACTGCTGGCTTCTCCCGATTACGAAATCAATGAAGAACAAGCCAAAGCGATTGCTGATGTTTATGACAAAGTTGAGATAAGGTCCGTGCTGAACTGTAAGACCCGTTACGGCGTTTGCAAGAAATGCTATGGCAGAAACCTTGCCACCGGACGTCAGGTTGAAATCGGCGAAGCAGTCGGCATTATTGCTGCCCAGTCTATCGGTGAGCCTGGAACCCAACTTACGATGCGTACTTTCCACACCGGTGGTGTTGCCGGAGACGACATTACCCAGGGTTTGCCGAGGGTAGAGGAACTGTTTGAAGCACGCAAGCCTAAAGGCCAAGCGATTATCTCCGAAATCAGCGGCACAATCACGATTAAAGAAGTCAAAGGCCGCAGAGAAGTGGAAGTCATGAGTGAAGCCGGGGAACAGGAAGTCTATACGATACCGTACGGTTCCCGCCTTAAAGTCAAGAATGGCCAGGTCATTTCCCCTGGTGATGAATTGACTGAAGGCAGCGTTAATCCCCATGATACGTTGAAGATCAAAGGAATAATCGGTGTACAGGTTTACCTGCTCGGAGAAGTGCAGCGGGTATACCGTCTGCAAGGCGTTGATATCAATGACAAACACATCGAGGTCATGGTCCGGCAGATGCTTAGAAAAGTTAAGATAGAAGAAGCCGGAGACACCAACCTTCTACCCGGTGGACTGATCGATATCTTCGAGTTTGAGGAGGAAAACCAGAAAGTCCTGCAGGAAGGCGGAGAACCTGCTGAATGTCGTCCGGTGCTGCTTGGAATTACCAAGGCATCGCTGGCTACCGACTCCTTCCTCTCGGCAGCATCTTTCCAGGAGACAACCAGAGTGCTCACAGAAGCTGCCATTAAAGGAAAAGTCGATCCGCTGATCGGCCTGAAAGAGAATGTCATTATCGGAAAACTAATCCCTGCCGGTACCGGGATGTCCAAATACCGCACCCTGAAAGTCACAGACGGCGGGGCCCTTCAGTCCAGGACTGAAGTCTAGAGCAATTGTATTCTTGACATAGAAATAGGCTACTGCTAAAATAATATAGTCTGATTTTGGAATAGGGGGAGGAGAGCATTTTAAAATGCTTGATGAATCTATAAAAAAAGCGCAAAGAGTTGTGGTTGGTTTTAAACAAACCAGTCGGGCGCTGGAGAAAGGCGAAGTCGGCAGTGTTTATCTTGCCAAGGATGCAGACCAAAAGCTTCTTCGCCCGATCCTGGAGACGTGTACTGTCAGACAAATTGAAATCAAGGAAGTTCCTACGATGACTGAATTGGGTAAAGCCTGTGGTATTAAAGTGGGTGCTGCAGTTGCAGCCATTCTGAATGACTAGGGTTCCTATAAGCAGCTTTCTTGGTTGCCAAAAACCATTTGATTTTTGTAGAATGATTATTACAGGAAGGAGGTGCAGTTATGCCGACAATTCACCAGCTTATCCGCAAAGGGAGAGAAAAAGTTATTACAAAATCGACCGCTCCTGCTCTTCAATGGGGACATAATTCGTTGAAACGCAAGGATTTTCCTTCGGGTGGTTCTCCGCAAAAGAGAGGGGTATGTACGAGAGTGTATACCACAACACCTAAAAAACCAAATTCTGCTCTGAGAAAGGTAGCGCGTGTCCGCCTGACCAATGGCATCGAAATAACCACGTATATCCCTGGAATTGGCCATAACCTTCAGGAACACTCCGTAGTTCTGGTTCGTGGGGGCCGTGTTAAGGATCTTCCGGGCGTACGTTATCATATCGTTCGTGGGGCATTGGATACAACCGGTGTTCAAAACCGTAGTCAGGCTCGTTCCAAGTATGGGGCCAAGAGACCTAAGAAAAAATAAGGTGCTAAGCATCGTTGCCTAAAATATGTTATATTTTAGCTGCACTCCAATTTTATTGCAGTTTTTTTAGGAAGGAGGAATACAGTTGCCCAGAAAAGGTTATATTGCGAAAAGAGAGATCCTGCCGGATCCAATCTATAAGAATAAGACCGTTACAAAATTTATTAACCAGATCATGCTTGACGGCAAAAAAGGTGTTGCTGAATCGAATTGCTATAATGCCTTTCAGATTATTCAAGATAAGACCGGTAAAGATCCTATTGAAGTATTTGAGACAGCATTAAAAAATGTTATGCCTGTATTAGAAGTCAAAGCACGCAGAGTCGGTGGTGCCAACTATCAGGTGCCGATCGAAGTACGTGCGGATCGTCGTCTGACTCTTGGCCTGCGCTGGCTGGTTGAGTATGCCCGTAAAAGGGGAGAGAAAACCATTCAGGAAAAACTGGCCGGAGAACTGATGGATGCTGCCAACAATACTGGCGGTTCTTATAAGAAAAAAGAAGATACCCATAAAATGGCCGAAGCAAACAAGGCTTTTGCCCATTATCGCTGGTAATCACAATAATTTAAAGCTTGGGGTTACTTTAGAGTTTATTTTATCTAGATAGAAAGGCTGATAATAAGTGGCAAGGCAAGTTCCCTTGGAGAAGACTCGGAATATCGGCATCATGGCGCATATTGATGCTGGAAAGACCACAACTACAGAGCGCATCTTATTTTACACTGGCCGTGTTCATAAAATCGGTGAAGTGCATGATGGTGCTGCCACGATGGATTGGATGGTTCAAGAGCAGGAGCGTGGGATTACCATTACTTCTGCAGCTACCACCTGTCAATGGAAAGGGCACAATGTTAATATTATTGACACACCCGGGCACGTTGATTTTACTGTTGAGGTTGAGCGCTCTCTGCGTGTGCTGGACGGTGCTGTAGCGGTGTTCTGTTCAGTTGGTGGTGTTGAGCCTCAGTCGGAAACAGTTTGGCGCCAGGCCGACAAATACGGTGTACCTCGTATCGCTTATATAAATAAGATGGACAGAGTCGGTGCAGATTTTTTCCGTGGAGTTTCCATGATCGTTGACCGCCTGGGATCAAATCCCGTTCCTATTCAGCTTCCAATTGGAACTGAAGACAAATTTAGCGGGATTGTGGATTTGGTTACCATGAAAGCAACAGTATACACAGATGATCTCGGAACAGCAAGTGATGTTTCCGATATCCCTACAGATATGATGGAATTGGCGCAGGAATACCGCGAAAAATTGCTGGAAGCTGTTTCAGATGTCGATGAAGAATTGATGATGAAATATCTGGAGGGCGCAGAGATTTCCGAACAAGAAATCAAGCAGGCAGTCCGCAAAGGCACGATTAGCTTAAAATTCATTCCGGTTTTATGCGGATCATCCTTCAAGAACAAAGGGGTTCAGCCTTTGCTTGATGCGGTCGTCGATTATATGCCGTCTCCTCTTGATGTGCCGGCCATCCAGGGTGTCAATCCGGATAGCGGTGAGGAAGACGTACGTCATTCCGATGACAACGCACCTTTTTCGGCATTGGCATTTAAAATTATGTCGGATCCTTATGTTGGGAAATTGACCTTCTTCCGCGTTTATTCCGGAACGCTCAGCGCGGGTTCCTATATTATGAACTCGACTAAGGGCAAGAAGGAGAGAATTGGCCGTATTCTTCGGATGCACGCCAATCACCGCGAAGATGTCGATGAAGTCCGTGCTGGGGATATCGCTGCAGCTGTCGGCATCAAAGATGTCAGCACAGGGGATACGTTATGCGATGAGAAAAACCGCGTTATTTTGGAATCAATGGTATTCCCCGAACCAGTTATTCATATTGCAATTGAACCTAAAACGAAGGCTGACCAGGAAAAGCTTGGTGGATCACTCGCGAAGCTTGCTGAAGAAGATCCTACCTTTAAGATGCGTACGGATGAAGAAACCGGACAAACCATTATTTCAGGGATGGGAGAACTTCACCTGGAAATCATTGTTGACAGGCTGATGCGAGAGTTTAAAGTTGACTGTAATGTGGGTCGTCCACAGGTAGCGTATAAGGAAACGATCCGCAAGCATGTCAAAGCAGAAGGAAAATATGTTCGGCAGTCTGGTGGACGTGGGCAGTATGGCCACTGCTGGGTTGAATTCGAACCGCTCGAACAGGGCACTGGCTTTGTATTTGAAAGCAAAATCGTTGGTGGTGTTATTCCTAAGGAATATATCTCGCCAATCGGTGCTGGTATCGAAGAAGCCCTTCAAAATGGTATCCTGGCCGGGTATCCGGTTCTGGATATCAAGGCGACTGTCGTTGACGGATCCTACCATGATGTCGACTCATCTGAAATGGCCTTCAAAATTGCCGGTTCAATGGCTTTCAAAGCAGCGGCTGCTAAAGCAGACCCCGCAATTCTGGAGCCGATGATGAAAGTAGAAGTCACCGTACCGGAAGAATATATGGGCGATGTTATCGGAGATTTGAACTCGCGCAGAGGTAGAATTGAAGGTATGGAAGCTCGTTCGGGTGCCCAAATCATTCGCGGTTTTGTGCCACTTTCGGAGATGTTCGGTTATGCGACAGAGCTCCGTTCCCGTACTCAGGGCAGGGGCGTATATTCAATGCAGTTTGATCACTATGAGGAAGTGCCCAAAAATATTGCCGAAGGTATTATTGCCAAGCGGCAGGGGGCTTAAGATAAAAATTAACTGCAAAAAAATAACATTTTAAATTTATTTAAGGAGTGAAACTTAAATGGGTAAACAAAAATTTGACCGTTCCAAACCCCACGTTAACGTAGGTACTATCGGCCACGTTGACCATGGTAAGACAACAACGACTGCTGCAATTACATTTGTTCTGTCTAAGGTCGGCGGTGCTGTTGCGACTGCATTTGACCAGATCGACAAAGCACCTGAAGAGCGTGAACGCGGAATTACGATTTCTACCGCTCACGTTGAGTATGAAACTGCTAACCGTCACTATGCGCATGTTGACTGCCCAGGCCATGCAGACTATGTTAAAAACATGATCACTGGTGCTGCTCAGATGGACGGTGCCATCCTGGTTGTATCCGCTGCTGACGGCCCGATGCCCCAGACGCGTGAACACATTCTGCTTGCCCGTCAGGTAGGTGTGCCTTACATCGTTGTATGGCTGAACAAAGTTGACATGGTTGATGATCCTGAACTTCTCGAACTGGTTGAAATGGAAGTTCGTGAATTGTTAAGCGAATATGAATTTCCTGGCGATGATATCCCTGTTATTCCCGGTTCGGGACTCAAAGCTCTGGAGTGCGGATGCGGACAGAGAGACTGCGAATGGTGCGGCAGGATCTGGAATCTGATGGATGCTGTTGACAGCTATATTCCTCAGCCGGAGCGTGCTGTAGACAAACCGTTCCTGATGCCTGTAGAAGATGTCTTCACGATCACTGGTCGTGGTACTGTTGCTACCGGCCGTGTAGAGCGTGGCGTTCTTAAAGTGGGCGATGAAATTGAAATTGTTGGTCTTAACGAGAAACCTCGCAAGAGCGTTTGCACAGGTGTTGAAATGTTTCGTAAGCTGCTTGACCAGGCTCAAGCTGGTGACAACATCGGTGCACTGCTTCGCGGTGTTGAGCGTAAAGACATCGAGCGCGGACAGGTTCTGGCTAAACCCGGAAGCATCAAACCGCATACAAAGTTTAGCGGTGAAGTATATATTTTGAGTAAAGAAGAAGGCGGACGTCATACTCCTTTCTTTAACAATTACCGTCCTCAGTTTTACTTCAGAACAACTGACGTTACCGGCGTGATCAAACTTCCGGAAGGTACAGAAATGATTATGCCTGGCGACCGTGTATCAATTGAATGTGAACTGATTACTCCGATTGCTATGGAAGAAGGACTCCGCTTCGCTATCCGTGAAGGTGGACGTACCGTTGGATCCGGCGTCGTAGCCAAAGTTGTCGAATAATTTACTAGTTGATATTTGGGGAAGCTGCCAGAAGATGTCTGCGCAGCTTCCCAACGTCCACGGATGGACTAGTGTCGCGGTGCCATGGACGGCAAGGAGCGGCCAACGTCCACGGATGGATGTTCTCTACGCAAAAGGTTGCTGTCTTCGGTGACTCCGCCGCAAGACAGGGAATTTTTGCGCCAATAGCCTTGTTTAACAGGCGATATTTTTAGGAGGTAAAGAAATGAACCAAAAGATTAGAATCCGGCTGAAGGCCTTTGACCACAAAACGCTTGATCAGTCGGCAGAAAGAATTGTTGATACCGCAAAAAGAACCGGTGCAAGCGTAAATGGCCCGATACCCCTTCCGACAGAAAAGAGTATTTACACCATTTTGCGTTCGCCGCATGTCAACAAGGATTCCCGCGAACAGTTTGAAATGAGAACGCACAAGAGATTGATCGATATTATTGATCCCACCTCCAAAACAGTGGATGCACTGATGAGACTGGATCTGCCTTCTGGTGTAGATATCGAAATTAAATTATAATTAGAGTCTGGCGTTTTTCTGGAATATGTGGTAAAATAGATATGTTTGTGACACGAAACACCCGGAGGTGTGGAACACTTTTGGGGTAAGTGTTGCTAAACGCATATAATATATTAATTGACTACACTCTCGTGCCCCGTTTCAGACGGTGCACTTCAAAGTGTACAGGAGGTGGCGTCGTGTCTAGAGGAATTCTGGGTAAAAAAGTGGGTATGACCCAAATTTTTGCAGAAGACGGAAAAGTGATTCCGGTGACTGTTGTTCAGGCCGGTCCTTGTTATGTCCTGCAGAAAAAAACTGAAGCTTCAGACGGTTATAACGCAATTCAGGTTGGTTTTGATGAGAAAAGAGAAAATCTTGCAATCAAGCCTGAAAAAGGTCATTTCAGAAAATCCGGTGTCAAATTTATGCGCTTTATTAAGGAGTTCAGGACTGCTGAGGTAGATTCCTTTGAAGTTGGTCAGGAAATCAAAGCGGATATCTTCGTAGCCGGTGACAAAGTTGATGTAGTTGGAACTTCCAAAGGTAAGGGTTTTGCTGGTATGCATAAGCGTCATGGAGCTCGTCGCGGACCCATGGGTCATGGATCAAAGTATCATCATCGTACAGGTTCCATGGGCGCGAAAGGGCCGGCTCGTGTTTTCAAGGGAAGAAATTTACCTGGACGGATGGGTGGAGAAAGAGTTACGGTTCAAAACCTTGAAGTTGTAAGGGTTGATACTGATAAAAACTACATCCTTATTCGGGGATGCGTACCTGGTGCTAAAAAAAGCCTGCTGATACTGAAAGAATCGGTTAAAGCGAAATAATCCGTAAGGAAAGGAGGATAAAGCAATGCCTAAGGTACAGGTTGTAAATATGCAAGGATCTCCGGTTGGAGAAATGGAATTAAATGAAACGATATTTGGAATAGAGCCCAATACCCATGTTATGCATTCCGCTGTTGTAGCCCAGCTGGCAAACGCCAGAGTCGGCACCCATTCTACATTAGGTCGGAGCGAAGTCAGAGGTGGCGGTCGCAAGCCTTGGAAACAAAAAGGAACAGGTCGGGCCAGAGCTGGCACCATCCGTTCACCGCTCTGGAGAGGCGGCGGCATCGTATTCGGGCCAAAACCGAGAGACTATAGTAAAAAGCTTCCTAAGAAAGTGAAGAGACTGGCTTTGTGCTCAGCACTTTCCAGCAAAGTGATTGACAACAGCCTGATCGTAATTGATCAAATCAGCTTTGAGCAGCCAAAAACCAAAGAAATGGTTAAACTTCTGGAAGCTCTGAAAATTGATAAAAAAGCGCTTCTCGTTGTGGAGAACAATGACGATAATAACGTTCTGGTCTCTGCGCGCAACATACAGGGAGTGCTTACCTCAAGAGCAGATGCCTTAAATGTTGTAGATCTTTTAAAATATGATTTTGTGATATTTACCAAGGCGGCTGTGATGAAGACTGAGGAGGTGCTGAGCAATGCGTGATGCTCGTGACGTGCTGATTCGCCCGGTCATTTCTGAAAAATCGGTCGGATTGGTAGAGGAAAATAAATACTCCTTCTGGGTTAGCACTGCGGCTAATAAGATTGAAATCAAATCAGCTGTAGAGAAAATGTTCAAAGTTAAAGTTGATGACGTTCGCACCATGAAGGTTAAAGGAAAAGAAAAACGCCAGGGCCGTTATTCAGGTATGACACCTACCAGGAAGAAAGCTATTGTAACCCTGAAGGCCGGCGACAAAATTGAAGGATTTGCAGGTCTGTAGTTTTAAGGCAAAGGAGGTAGAAAAAAATGCCAATTAGATCGTACAAACCAACATCTCCGGGACGCAGACAGATGACTGTACTGAATTTCGATGAGATTACCAGGAATGAGCCTGAACGTTCCCTTATCGCCCCCTTGCGCAAGAAGGGTGGAAGGAATAATGAAGGACGTCTGACAGTTCGTCATCAAGGCGGCGGCCACAAGAGACGTTATCGTCTGATAGATTTTAAAAGAATTAAAGATGGCGTTCCTGCCAAGGTTGCTAGCATTGAATATGATCCGAACCGTTCTGCTAACATCGCTCTTCTAAACTATGCTGACGGCTTTAAAAGTTACATTATTGCTCCCAATGGACTTAAGGTGGGCCAGGAAATTGTAAGTGGCGAACAAGCTGATATCAAAACCGGCAATACGTTAAAGCTTAAGAATATCCCGGTCGGAACACTGATCCATAATATTGAGATGAAACCCGGCAAAGGCGGTCAGTTAGTCCGGTCAGCCGGCGGATCAGCTCAGTTGATGGCCAAAGAAGGCAGTTATGCAACACTCAGACTCCCGTCGGGAGAAATGAGAATGATCCACATTGAGTGCCGGGCCACGATTGGCCAGGTCGGAAACCTGGATTTTGAAAACGTGACAATCGGTAAAGCTGGAAGATCCCGTTGGCTCGGGATTCGTCCGACAGTCCGCGGTTCAGTCATGAACCCGTGTGATCACCCCCATGGCGGTGGTGAAGGACGTAACCCGATTGGACGTAATCCTGTCACTCCTTGGGGTAAACCAGCCCTCGGCGCCAAGACTAGGAAAAAGAAGAACCAAAGCAATAAGTTTATTGTCAAGCGTAGAGATAAGAAGTAAGCGAAAGGAGACCTCATAATGGGCAGATCTCTAAAAAAGGGACCTTATGTCAGCGCTCGTTTGTTAGAACGGGTGGAAGATATGAATAAAAACGGCGAGAAGAGAGTATTGAAGACTTGGTCCAGACGATCCACCATTTTCCCACAGATGATTGGTCATACAATTGCCGTCCATGACGGACGCAAGCATGTACCTGTTTATATTACAGAAGATATGGTCGGGCACAAACTTGGTGAATTTGCATTGACCCGGACTTTCAAAGGACATGCCGGAAGTGAAAAATCGAGCGGCTTACGCTAGTTGAGAGGAGGTAAAGAAAAATGGAAACAAAAGCAGTTGCTAAATTTATCCGTATCTCTCCTCGCAAGGTGCGCCTGGTTGTAGATCTGATTCGCGGCAAGAAAGTTGAAGAAGCGATGGCGATCTTGAAATTTACGCCGAATATATCTGCTGAACCGGTTGGCAAGGTGTTGAAGTCAGCAGTAGCAAACGCGGAACACAACCTGGAAATGAGTCCGGATGATCTGTATGTTACCAAAGTATTTGTTGATCAGGGACCAACCTTAAAGCGTATCATGCCTCGGGCGCAAGGAAGAGCTGACAGGATCCGTAAACGGACCAGTCACATTACCGTTGTCGTCGGGGATAAGAAGGAGGAATAGGCAAAGCATGGGTCAAAAAGTTAACCCCAAAGGTCTTCGTATTGGCATTATCCGTTCGTGGGAAGGCCGCTGGTATGCTGATAAGAACTACAGGGAGCTCCTCCACGAAGACTTAAAAATTCGTAAATTTGTAACCGACAAACTCCAACAAGCTGGAGTTCCTAAAGTTGAAATAGAGCGCGCTGCAAACAGGGTCAAAGTATCTGTTCATGCTGCAAAACCTGGGATTGTAATCGGTCGCGGCGGCGCTGAAGTTGAAAACCTGCGCAAGGCATTGGAAACAATGACCGGCAAACAGGTTGCAGTTAATATTGTTGAAATCAAGAAGCCTGAACTGGATGCCAAGCTGGTGGCTGACAGTGTCGCTCAGCAGCTTGAAAAACGCATTTCCTTCCGGAGAGCGATGAAACAGACTGTAGGCCGTACCATGCGTGCAGGTGCCCAGGGAATCAAAATTTCATGCAGCGGACGTCTGGGTGGAGCTGAAATTGCCCGTACAGAATGGTATAACGAGGGAAAAGTTCCTCTTCATACCCTACGGGCAGACATTGACTATGGATTTTCCGAAGCCAATACAACGTATGGCAAAATTGGCGTAAAAGTATGGATTTACCGTGGAGAAGTTCTTCCGACCAAGAAGTCCGTTCAGGAGGAAGGAGGATTATAAAATGTTAGTACCAACCAGAGTAAAGCATCGTAAACAACATCGTCCGAGTCTTAAAGGAAAGGCTCAGAGAGGTACTAAAGTAGTTTACGGTGAATATGGATTGATGGCGCTCGAGAATGCCTGGGTCACCAACCGGCAGATTGAGGCAGCTCGTATCGCAATGACGCGTTACATTAAGCGTGGCGGCAAAGTATGGATCAATATCTTTCCTGATAGGCCGATCACGGCAAAGCCGGCTGAGACTAGAATGGGTAGTGGTAAAGGTACTCCGGAATACTGGATTGCTGTTATCAAACCCAACAGAGTCATGTTCGAACTTGCAGGTATTCCCGAGGAAGTTGCCCGTGAAGCCTTAAGACTTGCAGCTCATAAACTTCCGATTAAATGCAAGTTTGTCCGCAAAGAGGATCAGGCTGAAGAACAGGTTGGAGGTGGCGCAGATGGCGAAGAATAAGAATTTCCGTGATATGACCGATGAAGAGCTCCTGAAACAGATTGACGGACTCAAAACGGAATTATTCAATTTGCGTTTCCAATTAGCTACAGGACAACTTGATAACCCGATGCGGATCAAAGAGGTTCGTAAAGGGATCGCGAGAGGCAAAACCATTCTCCGTGAGCGCGAGCTCAAACGTGCTTAAGGTAGGAAAGGAGGCAAAAACATTGGAAAGAACAATGCGCAAAACGCAATATGGCAAAGTTGTCAGCGATAAAATGGATAAAACGATTGTTGTTGCAATTGAAACCAGAAAAAAACATCCAATCTATCATAAAACAGTAAAGGTTACCAAAAAATACAAGGCGCATGATGAGAATAACGAGGCTAGATTAGGGGATACCGTCCTGATTATGGAGACCAGACCGTTAAGCAAAGAAAAAAACTGGAGACTGGTCAAAGTTGTTGAAAAAGCGGTTATTCTCTAAGCCGAGGAAATATCAAGCAGCTAAGAAAGGAGGTTCCGCCCAATGATTCAGGCTGAATCAACCCTTAAAGTGGGAGATAATACCGGAGCAAAAAAACTTTTATGTATCCGTGTGTTGGGTGGTTCTAAACGTCGTTACGCAACAATTGGTGATGTCATCGTTGCTGCGGTTAAAGAAGCAACACCAGGCGGCGTTGTCAAAAAAGGTGATGTTGTCAAAGCTGTTGTTGTCCGTACTACCAAAGAAATTAAAAGACCAGACGGTTCATATATCCGATTTTCCGAAAATGCAGCAGTCATTATTAAAGATGACAAAAGTCCGAAAGGCACACGTATTTTTGGACCCGTTGCCCGTGAACTGAGAGAAAAGGATTACATGAAAATCGTTTCGCTGGCACCGGAAGTACTATAGAAAAAACCGGACGGAGGTGAAGTTATAATGTCCGCCGAAAGAACAAAAGTAAACGTCAGAAAAGGCGATATGGTCATGGTAATAACCGGCAAGGATGCCGGAAAAAAAGGCAAGGTTCTTGAGGTTCTTCCCCAGAAGAGCAGAGTCGTAGTCGAGAAGGTCAACATTGTAAAGAAACATCAGAAACCGACCAAAGATATGCCTCAGGGTGGAATTGTCGATAAAGAAGCTCCGATTCACAGCTCCAATGTGATGTTGTTTTGTACAGAATGTAATTCTGTCACCAGGAAAAGTATGAAGATTACTGGAGAAGGTAAAGTGAGAGTCTGCAAGAATTGCGGACACAATTTGCCGGAAGAAAATAAGAAGTAATTCTGGAAGGGAGGTACTCTGGTGGCTCGCTTAAGAGATTATTATAAAAATGAGATAACCCCGGCTCTGCAGAAGAAATTTGATTATAAAAATATTATGCAAACACCGCGTCTGGAAAAAGTGGTTATCAATATAGGCCTGGGAGAAGCCATTCAAAATCCGAAAGCCATTGATTCTGCTGTAGATGATCTCATGACGATTACGGGTCAAAAACCGGTCGTAACACGGGCGAAGAAGTCGATTGCAGCGTTTAAGCTTCGTGCAGGCATGCCAATTGGTGTGAAGGTTACTTTAAGAGGTGACCGGATGTATGAGTTTGTTGACAGGCTGCTGAATGTAGCGCTTCCTCGCGTCAGAGATTTTCAGGGAGTGTCCGCTAAGGCTTTTGACGGCAGAGGCAATTATACCCTCGGTATCAAAGAGCAGTTGATATTCCCGGAAATCAACTTTGACAAAATTGATAAAATTAGAGGAATGGATATCGTCTTTGTGACAACGGCGAACACTGATGAAGAAGCAAAGGAACTGCTTAAAGCATTCAGAATGCCGTTTAAGGACTAGATATGAAGGAGGCTTAAGATATGGCCAAGACGTCAATGATTGTTCGTCACCAACCAAAATATTCTGTACGCGTGCATAACCGCTGCAAGATCTGTGGCCGTCCGCACGCTTACATGAGAAAATTTGGAATATGCAGGATATGCTTCAGAGAACTGGCTTATAAAGGCGAGCTGCCTGGTGTAACCAAGGCTAGTTGGTAAGCATTATTGGAGAAAGGGGGAAATAAAAGTGTCAATAACATCAGATCCTATCGCCGATTTCCTGACACGGATCCGGAATGCCGGGATGGTTTACCACGATAAAGTTGAAATACCTGCTTCAAGCATTAAGAAGGCTCTGGCCGAACTATTGAAACAGGAAGGCTTTATCAAGGATTATGAATATATTGATGACAATAAACAGGGGGTCTTGAGACTATACCTTAAGTACGGCCCTAACCGGGAAAGAGTCATCACCGGCTTGAAACGTATCAGCCGCCCCGGCTTAAGAGTTTATGCGAAAAAAGACCAGATTCCTAAAGTCTTAGGAGGTCTGGGCGTTGCTGTGATATCTACCTCCAAAGGCATCATGCCTGACAGACAGGCACGCAATGAAGGTTTAGGTGGAGAAGTTATCTGCTATATTTGGTAAAGGATGGAGGTGTAGAATATGTCTCGAATTGGTAGAAAAGCAATCACCATTCCAGGTGGGGTGGAAGTTAAACAAGAAGGTCAGGTCGTTACCGTTAAAGGCCCTAAAGGAACGCTTACCAGAGAATTCCGGCCTGAAATCGGTATTCAAGTAGAAGAAAATACAATCAGCGTTACCCGTCCCAACGACGAACCTTTCTACCGTTCGCTTCACGGACTGACCCGCACCCTTCTTGCCAATATGGTGGAAGGCGTATCAAACGGGTTTAGCAAGAATTTGGATCTTGTCGGAGTAGGATATCGTGCTGCTCTTTCAGGTAAAAAACTTGTGCTTACTGTCGGCAAATCTCATCCCGTAGAAATGGAACCCTATGAAGGGATCGAAGTCGAAGTTCCCGCACCGAACAAGGTGATTATTAAAGGAATCGATAAGGAACAAGTCGGTAATTTTGCTGCAGATGTTCGTAAGCAACGTGAACCGGAACCGTATAAAGGTAAAGGGATTAAATACGAAAAAGAAGTCATCCGCCGCAAGGAAGGTAAAACCGGCGGTAAGAAATAAGGTAAGGGCAAAATCTCTTGCCGCGTAGAAAGGATGAAAAAGCTTGATTAAAAAGAGTGACCGCAGACAAATTCTGAAACAGAAGCATAAAAGTGTCCGCAAAAGAATCCAGGGCACAGTCGAAAGACCACGTATGGCGGTATTTAGAAGCTTAAATCATATTTATGCCCAGGTTGTTAACGATGACCTTGGAATTACCCTGGCCGCAGCTTCTTCTCTTGATGCTGAGTTTAAAGCAGCAGAGTTGTCCGGAGGAAACATCGAGGGAGCCAAAAAAGTTGGTGAACTCATTGCGAAAAAAGCACTGGATAAAGGAATTACCCAAGTGGTCTATGACCGCGGCGGCAGCCTATATCACGGCAGAGTTGCAGCTCTGGCCGAAGCCGCTAGAGAAGCAGGACTTGACTTCTAATCTTTAGAAAAGGAGGGAAAATCATTGTCAAATATCGATCCTAGTAAACTGGAGCTCACCGAGAAAATTGTACACATTGCCCGTGTTGCTAAAGTTGTCAAAGGCGGAAGACGTTTCAGCTTCAGTGCCCTGGTTGTCGTCGGCGACGGCAATGGTATTGTCGGCGCAGGACTCGGAAAAGCAACCGAAGTTCCGGAGGCTATTCGTAAAGGCGTAGAAGATGCTAAGAAGAATCTGATTGTTGTACCTTTAAAAGGAACAACGATCCCGCATCCGATTCTCGGCCAATTTGGTGCCGGTGAGGTTCTGCTGAAACCCGCTGCCAAAGGTACCGGAGTTATTGCCGGTGGTCCGGTGCGTGCTGTTCTTGAAGTAGCAGGGGTTAAAGATATACTTACAAAATCGCTGGGATCTTCCAATGCTCATAACGTTGTCAATGCAACGATGGCCGGCCTCAAGGCGCTGAAGCGTGATATTGACGTTGCCAAAGCCCGCGGCAAGGCAGTGGAAGAAATCATTTAACGACATGATGGCCTGATGTCGCAACGGCCATGGTGGAATGGAGCGACAAAGGCCCTGGAACGATAAACCGATATAATGTATCGCAGCACCAAGTAAGGAGGTGTCCATATTGAAACTCCATGAACTCAAACCTGCAGAAGGTTCGACCAAATCACGTAAACGTGTTGGAAGAGGCAATGGCTCGGGACTTGGGAACACGGCCGGCCGTGGCAGCAAGGGTCAGAAAGCCCGTTCTGGCGGTGGTGTCCGTCCAGGATTTGAAGGTGGCCAGATGCCCATTACCCGCAGACTTCCGAAACGCGGTTTTACAAATAATTTTGGTAAAGAATATGAGGTCATCAATGTATCCGATCTTGAAGAAAGATTTGAAAATGGTGAAGAAGTTACCATTGAAGCTTTATTTGAGACTGGACTCATCAATAAAGTCAAGGATGGTGTCAAAGTACTCGGAGACGGGGAATTGACCAAATCATTAACCGTAAAAGTTCATAAGGTAAGCAAAACAGCAGCAGAGAAAATTACTGCTGCCGGTGGAAAAGTAGAGGTGGAATAAATTGATACTTGAAACCCTGAAAGATGCCTGGAAAGTTTCAAGCATTAGGAAGAAAATAGGGTTCACCTTGCTTATGCTTCTGGTCTTTAGGATTGGGTCTCACATCCCAATTCCGTTTATGGATCGTGAAGTGCTTCAAAACATGATGGGCAGTGGAGGATTGTTTGATTTCTTCAACACATTCTCTGGTGGCTCCCTGAAACGCTTCTCTGTATTCTCGTTAAGTATCATGCCCTATATCACTGCTTCGATCATCATTCAACTCTTAACGGTCGTCATTCCTTATCTGGAAAGACTATCAAAAGAGGGCGATCAGGGCAGGAAAAAGATTGTTCAGTATACCCGCTATGGTACTGTTGTACTTGGTTTCATCAATGGTTTTGGACTAACCATCGGCTTAAGAGGCGCGCTTATGATTCCTCAGGAGTCGCTTAGGATTCCAATTTACATTATGATTGCAGTCGTACTGACCGCAGGTACAGCTTTTCTGATGTGGCTGGGCGAACAGATCACTGAAAATGGCATTGGCAATGGTATCTCACTCATTATCTTTGCCGGTATTGTAGCTGGGATTCCGGATGCAATCAAGTACTTGGTTGGGCTGCTGAAGGTTGGCGAAATTGGCTGGATATCAATCGTAGGCTTAGTGGTTATTGCAGCGCTGATTATTGCCGCTGTTGTATTTATCCAGGAAGGCCAAAGAAGAATTCCGGTTCAATACGCCAAAAGAGTTGTCGGCCGCAAGCAATACGGCGGACAGAGCTCTCATATTCCGTTAAAAGTTAATCAGGCTGGTGTTATTCCGATTATCTTTGGTATTTCCTTAATGGCCTTTCCGGCAACCATTGCGACCTGGCTCCCACAGGACTCAGCCTTTGCTCTGTTTGCTCAGAAATGGCTGCAGATGAACGGCTCAGCCTATTCAATACCGTACTTGATCATGTATGCATTGCTCATCATTTTCTTTACCTATTTCTATACAGGAATTACCTTTAATCCTGTAGATGTCGCGGATAATCTTAAAAAGTACGGTGGCTTTATTCCCGGAATTCGTCCGGGCCGTCCAACCTCAGATTATCTGTTTAAAATCCTGAGCAGAGTGACTTTGGCAGGTGGGATATTCCTGGCACTGATTGCTGTTCTCCCCAGTCTGATCATGGGGTTCACCGGAATAGATAACATTTATTTAGGTGGAACATCCCTGCTGATTGTGGTCAGCGTTGCTCTTGATACGATGAAACAGATGGAGAATCAACTGATGCAACGTCACTATCAGGGATTTTTAAAGTAGGAGGCAATCGAGATGAGAATGATACTCATGGGTCCTCCTGGAGCAGGAAAAGGAACACAAGCTGATTTGCTCATTGAGCATTATCATATACCTCACATTTCAACTGGGGACATGTTCAGAGCCGCAATCAAGGAACAGACTGCCCTGGGACTGAAGGCCAAAGAATATATGGATGCTGGAACCCTCGTCCCCGACGAAGTCACGATTGGGATTGTAGCTGACAGATTGACTCAGGCTGACTGTCAAAATGGTTTCCTTCTGGACGGGTTTCCCCGTACGGCTGCCCAGGCGGATGCTTTGGCGAAAATCTTAAGCGACATGAAAATTACTCTGGACGGAGTCATCAACATTGAACTGGGCGAAGCAGATCTCTTGGAACGGCTCACCGGAAGAAGAGTCTGCAAACAGTGCGGAGCAACCTTCCATACTGTCTTTAACGCTTCTAAAGAAAAGGATGTTTGTGACAAGTGCGGCGGTGCACTCTACCAGAGAAGCGATGACACACTAGAAACAGCACAAAACCGGCTGAAGGTGTATAACGCACAGACTGAACCCCTGATTGCATATTATAACAACCAAGGTTTGCTCAAGAGAATTCAGGGAGATAAGGATATTAAGCAGGTTTTCAGCGATGTTCTCAGTGTGTTGGAGTAAGAAACCATGATTGAATTGAAGAGTAAGGAACAGCTTGCCCGCATGCGGAAAGCTGGCCGGATCGTGGCAGAAACTCTGGAACTGATGCGGAAAATGGTTGCCCCGGGAGTAACTACGGAACAACTGGACAGAGCAGCGGAAGATTACATTGGCAAATGCAATGCAATTCCTGCCTTCAAAGGGTATAACGGCTTCCCCGCAACACTGTGTACTTCGATTAATGAAGAAGTGGTGCATGGGATCCCGGGTTTAAGGGCCCTGAAAAGTGGAGATATTATCAGTATTGATTGCGGGGCAATCATTGACGGATACGTTGGTGATTCTGCGATTACACTGCCGGTAGGAGAAATCAGTAGGGAACTTCAAAATCTGCTGGCAGTGACTGAAGAATCTCTCAGGTGTGGGATTGACCAGGCGCTGAAAGGCAACCGGCTGTTTGATATATCTTACGCTGTTCAGACGTATGTAGAAGAGAATACAATGTCGGTCGTTCGGGACTATGTAGGTCACGGAATCGGCAGAAAAATGCATGAAGAACCTCAAGTACCCAATTTTGGCAAACCCGGCAGGGGGCCGAGACTCGAGGTAGGAATGGTCCTGGCGATAGAACCCATGGTTAACTTAGGAGGCTATCAGGTTGAGACTCTTGAGAACCAATGGACTGTTGTAACAAAAGATCGCCGAGCATCGGCACATTTTGAACACACAGTGGCCATCACTGAAAATGGCCCGGAAATACTAACTCGAATTGAAGGCTGAAGACCGGTATAAAATGTCAAAGGAGGGATAGGCGCAATGTCAAAAGAAGATGTGATTGAGGTTGAAGGTAAAGTACTGGAACCACTGCCGAACGCAATGTTTACGGTAGAACTGAACAACGGTCATAAGGTGCTGGCGCATGTCTCCGGCAAGATACGGATGCATTTTATTAGAATTTTGCCTGGAGACCGGGTCACGGTGGAGCTTTCTCCCTATGACTTGACCAGAGGACGAATTGTTTACAGATTTAAGTAAGGGCGAGGGAGGGATCACAGGTGAAAGTAAGACCTTCTGTGAAACCGATTTGTGAAAAGTGTAAAATCATTAAACGGCACGGAAAAGTCATGGTTATTTGCGAAAATCCAAAGCATAAACAACGCCAAGGCTAACTTGATGTTCGAGGTTCGAAGTTCGAGGCACGATGTTAGGGTATATGATCGCGGCATCTTGTTTTCAAACAACGAACATCGAACATAGAACGGCAACGGGTGTATACCGTTGCGAGGCCGTTATCAAAAGATTAAGAACGAGAAAAACAACAATAAGCACTGATTATTCGGACTTCGAGCATCGAACTTCGAACATCGATTAAAACGGGGGTGTGAAATTTAGATGGCACGTATCGCAGGGGTGGATATACCTCGGGACAAACGTGTTGAGGTTGCTCTTACCTACATTTATGGTATCGGCATTTCTCAATCCAAAAAAATCCTGACAAAAACACAGATTAACCCTGATACCAGGGTCAAAGATCTTACAGACGACGAAATCGCCAAGATCAGAGAAACCATTGATAAAGAATTTAAGGTCGAAGGCGATCTGCGTAGGGAAGTGTCCCTTAACATTAAAAGACTGATGGAAATCGGCAGTTATCGTGGCCTTCGCCATCGTCGTGGACTGCCTGTGCGCGGACAGCGGACCAAAACCAATGCCCGTACAAGAAAAGGCCCCGCAAGAGCAATTGGCGGTAAGAAGAAAAAGTAAAGGAGGGCATTGAAACATGGCTCGTAAAGTAGTTCGTACCAGAAAAAGAGAACGTAAGAATATTGAAAGCGGCATAGCACATATCAAGTCGACTTTTAATAATACGATTGTCACGATTACCGACACGACCGGAAATGCACTTTCCTGGTCAAGCTCGGGTTCTTTAGGTTTCAAAGGTTCGCGTAAAAGCACGCCTTTTGCTGCGCAAATGGCTGCAGAGACAGCTGCCAAAGCAGCAATGGAGCATGGGCTTAAAATTGTTGAATGTTTTGTGAAAGGTCCAGGATCAGGCCGTGAAGCCGCAATCAGAGCATTGCAGGCAGCAGGTCTGGAAGTGAACCTTATTCGGGACGTAACTCCGGTACCGCATAACGGATGTCGGCCGCCCAAACGCAGAAGAGTATAGGGGGTGTAAAACATGGCTAAATATACAGAATCAGTATGTCGTCTGTGCCGGCGCGAGGGTCAGAAGTTATTCCTGAAAGGGGATCGCTGCTATACCAATAAATGTGCTGTGGACCGTCGGACGTATGCTCCGGGAATGCACGGACAGAGCAGAGGCAAGAAACCGACTGAGTATGGCATTCAGCTCAGAGAAAAGCAGAAAGTTCGGAGAATCTATGGCGTTCTGGAAAAGCAATTCCGTGGCTATTTTGATAAAGCTGCACGTCAAAAAGGTATGACCGGGGAAAACCTTCTCCGTTTATTAGAACGCCGTTTGGACAATGTAGTTTACAGACTGGGCTTTGCTTCATCCAGACCCGAAGCACGCCAGCTTGTAACGCATGGACATATTACAATCAACGGCAAACGCGTCGATATTGCATCTTATCTCGTCAGCGCTGGTGAAGCAATTTCGATTAAAGAAAGCAGCAGAGACAACAACAGAATGAAGGAAATGGCCGAATCCCTGAAGGATCGTGCTGTTCCGGCATGGTTAAGCCTGGATATCAATACTATCACCGGGACCGTCATCAACATGCCGACCCGTGAAGATATTCAGATTCCGATTGAAGAACATCTTATCGTAGAGAAATATTCTCGTTAAACTTTTCCGGGAAAGAAGGGGTGCATTCCGATGCTTGAAATCGAGAAGCCCAATATTGAATGTGTTGAGAGATCTGAAGATAATACCTATGCCAAATTTGTTATTGAACCCTTGGAGAGAGGCTATGGCATTACCTTAGGGAATTCCCTGCGTCGTATCCTGCTTTCTTCTCTACCCGGGTCCGCGGTAACTTCAGTCAAAATAGAAGGCGTATTACACGAATTCTCAACTATTCCAGGAGTCTTGGAAGACGTAACAGAGATCATCCTCAATATTAAATCCCTCGCTCTCAAAGGCCATACAGATGAACCGCGCGTTCTGCGTTTGGAATGTGAAGGGGAAAGGGTTGTTACCGCAAGAGACATTATCACCGGTCCCGATATTGAGATTCTCAATCCAGATTTAAAGATCGCCACGTTGGATAAAGACGGACGTCTTTTCATGGAAATGAACGTCGAACGTTCCCGCGGCTATGTCTCGGCTGAGAAGAATAAAAAGGCAGATCAGGTAATCGGCGTTATTCCTGTCGATTCTATCTTTACCCCAATCTATAAAGTCAACTATGCTGTAGAAGATACTCGGGTCGGTATGATGACTGACTTTGACAGGCTTACCTTGGAAGTGTGGTCTAACGGCAGTATTACCCCAAAAGAGGCAACGAGCCTCGCAGCCAAGATTTTGAGCGAACATTTGAGGCTCTTTATCGGACTGAATGATAATCTGGGTAATGTTGAAATCATGGTGGAAAAAGAAGAAGAAGCCAAAGATAAGATTCTGGAGATGACCATTGAAGAACTGGATCTTTCCGTAAGATCTTATAACTGCCTAAAACGCGCCGGCATAAACAGTGTTGAAGAACTGACCCAAAGAACAGAAGAAGATATGATCAAAGTACGCAATCTTGGACGCAAATCTCTGGAAGAAGTCGAACACAAGCTCAGAGAACTTGGGCTGGGATTCCGTACTCCGGAAGATTAAACCTAAAGGGGGGATCACAGTTGGCATACCGTAAGCTTGGAGTTAACATGAGCCAAAGAAAGGCAATGTTAAGAAATATTGTAACTTCCTTGCTGAAGCACGGAAAGATCAAGACGACAGAAGCAAGAGCAAAAGAGCTGAATTCACTGGCAGAAAAAATGATTACCTTAGGCAAAAGGGGTGACCTAGCTGCCAGACGTCAAGCAATGCAATTTCTGTTGGATGAGACGGTAGTAAAAGAGCTGTTTGAAACGATAGCTCCTAAATACGCCGATAGGCAGGGTGGCTACACCAGAATCATGAAAAACGGATACCGTCGTGGAGATGCTGCCGAAATGGTTTTAGTTGAGCTAGTGGACTAAGATGAAGGTCAGGTTACTCCAGCAAGGTAACCTGGCCCGATGCCGCTTCAACTAAAGTCAAACATTAAATCAAAGTTTCGTATTGCTGGAGAGAAAAATGCGCAACATCCTTCTGCGATTAGCCTATGATGGTACAAACTACCACGGATTCCAGCGCCAGCCAGAGGAACATGGACAAACCATCCAGGGGGAGCTGGAAAAGGTCTGGAAGAAGCTTTTTGCCGAAGAAATCAGAATCACAACGGCGGGCAGGACGGATACAGGCGTACACGCTGCCGGCCAAGTGGTTAATTTCTGTTCAGAAGCGCGTATTCCGCAGGAGAAGATTCCTAAGGCCATAAACAGTATTCTGCCGTATGATATCAGAATTCTTGAGGCCAGGGATATGCCTGAAGATTTTAGTGCCAGGAGAAGCGCCAAGTGGAAGAGATATGATTACAGAATTGACAACGGACGAATTCCTGACGTTTTCAGAAGACTGTACGCTCTCCATGAGCCGGTGCAGCTGAATGTTGACGCCATGCAAATGGCAGCTTCCCAACTTGAAGGGAAACATGACTTCAGCGCATTTGCCGCTGCCGGGTCTTCGGCTAAAAGTTTTGTCCGGACACTGTACCACTGCAAAGTATGTTGGTTGGATGAACAAATCGTAGTTACCTGTATTGGTAATGGGTTTCTTTATAACATGGTAAGAATCATTGCCGGTACCTTATTGGATGTAGGTAAAGGCAGAATACTTCCGGAAGAGATTTCAGATGTAATTATGTCCAGGGATCGGACCAAAGCAGGTGAGACTGCTCCGGCCAGAGGACTGACCCTAACCTATGTCAACTATGACGGATCCAGTCCCGGTGAAATCTTTCCGGAAATTTGAGAAACAGGAAACCATAGGTTGACGAAAGACGTTATTTTAGTTAAAATTTTTAAGTAGTCTTTTACCGAAACGTGAATGAGCCCTTCACGTCAGGTGATGATATAACGAAATCGTACATGAAAACATGATGCACGCGATTAAAAATGGAGGGAACCAACATGACCACCACGCAATTTGCGAAAGCCCATGAGGTGGACCGTAAATGGTTAGTCATTGACGCAGCCGGTGTCTCTTTGGGAAGAGTGGCAGCTGAAGCCGCCCGCTTGCTCAGGGGAAAACATAAGCCGATATTTACCCCAAATGTTGACACAGGTGACTTTGTCATTATCGTCAATGCAGATAAAACATTGATTACCGGCAATAAACTAGATAATAAAATGTATCGCTGGCACACCGGTTATCCAGGCGGACTGAAAGAAATGACCTACCGGGTGCTGATGAGCAAAGCCCCCGAAAAAGCTATGGAACATGCTGTAAAAGGAATGCTTCCTCACAACAAACTTGGTGCACAGATGTATAAGAAACTTAAGGTATACTCGGGACCGGAACATCCGCATCAGGCTCAAAAAGCAGAAGTATGGAATATGAAATAGTTGGAAGGAGGTAAAAGCATGTCAGCACAGCTTCAGTATCAAGGTACAGGCAGAAGGAAAAATGCAGTTGCCCGGGTCAGACTTCTGGCCGGTAACGGAAAATATACGATTAACGACAGAGACCTAAGTGAATACTTCGGTAAAAAAACCTTAGAGATGATTGTTCAGCAGCCCTTAGAAATAACTGAAACTTTAGGGAAATACGATTTAATTGCCAGAGTTCACGGCGGCGGTACAACCGGCCAGGCCGGTGCCCTCAGAATGGGTATTGCCAGAGCTTTGCTTAAAGCAGATGAAAGTCTTCGTCCGGCTTTAAAACGCGCAGGTTTCCTTACCCGTGACCCACGTATGAAAGAGCGCCGTAAATACGGACTCAAAAAGGCTCGCAAAGCGCCTCAATTCTCGAAACGTTAATTCAATAAATATAATAATCCCTCAACACACGTATGGTTGGGGGATTTTTTATTATGATAAAGACCATACTTTATAATCATTCCCTCCTGAATAATTGCCTGCCCTTCACCATAGATATAGGTGAGAGGGGGAGAACCATGGCCAAACAAATAAATTATTCACGGATCAGCGGATTGATGCACAGACAAATAATTCCGAAACCAAAGATTATACTGGCATCAAGCATTATTGTTCTTCTGGCCGTAACCGGTATTTTTTTCAGCCAGAAAACAGCATTACATACTGCTAAGGATGTTCCGGGCTGGAGTTGGATACTCGGGGGGGTAACCGTAACGATCGATGCCGGTCATGGCGGGGTTGACCCTGGGGCTGTTGGCGTCAATAAAACCCTGGAGAAGGATGTGAACCTGCAGGTTTCTAAAAGGCTGCAGGTACTGTTCATCCAGGCCGGAAGCAAAGTTGTGATGCTAAGGGAGCAGGACCGGGATTTTGGGACTTCTTTAAGCTTGCTTCAACGCAAAAGAGAGGACTTGGCCTACCGGATTCAAACCGCTATGGAATCCCAGGCTAAAATATATCTGAGTATTCATGCCAATAGTTTTTCCGATCAAAGACAGCATGGCCCGCAAGTGTTTTACCATCCGGAATCCGAGGGAGGAAAACTGCTGGCTGAAAGTATCCAGCAAAGTTTGAATAAAGTCGGAACAAAAAAACGGGAAGCAAAGGCAAACCAAAGCTATTTTATCCTCAAGAATACGAATATGGTGGCCGTGACGATTGAAGTCGGTTTCCTGTCCAATCCGGAAGAAGAAAAAAAATTAAACCAAAGTGCTTATCAGCAACAGCTGGCCATGGCTATTTTCGAAGGAGTGGGCAATTATCTGGCCAAGGAACAGCCGGTGGCGGCAGACGATTAATTTATAAAAAAATTAATTATAAAAGGTCACAAAAGGAAATTCACCGTGCTGGCAATAAATAAAGGAAGATGCACAATTAATCCCGAATATATCAGATAATCAGCCGTAGAAGCTGTAACGGACCTGAGCTTTTTAGGCTGGTGCTTGGCACTATTTTAAATCTATTTAAAAGGTTAAAAACCGAAATAAGAGTTGTTCCTTCTGCCCAGAAGCATTGTTTATAAATTGTTTAGATTCTGTTTACAGATATTCAAGATATTGGGAGTAAAATAAGATCAGAAAGCTTTCCAATATTTGAAAAGGAGTAAGTGAAGATGAGAATATCTAAAAAAGCGGCGCTGCCGGTAGTCTTTACTGTCGGGATTCTGTTGTTTGCATCAACTGCACTGGCGGACATTGTCAGCAAGAGCGGCTATGATACGCTTAAGGACGGCTTAAAGCAAAGCGCCGCGAGCTGTTCAGAGAAATTTAACAACTTTACCCTGGATTATTCATTTGTCATAAAGTATAACGGTGAAATCATCAGTTCCCAGAACGATGTCAAAAAATTTGACCGGCTGAATGGTGCGACTGAAGACAGCTCCCGTAGTCTGAGTCCAGACGGAAAGGTTTCCGATTCTTATTACTATACGGATAAGAACACCTGGATCAATGGCACGGATATCGGCACCGGCAATGAAGCCTATTACTATACCGAATATACCCAGGAACGCCAAATGGATGTATTTGACAATCCTTTTAAACAGGATGAAGCGGAAGATGTTGAGAAGATTGTGGATGCGGTTGTCGGCAGTTTGAAGGACCATGTGGTTGTTCAGGAGAATGCCGATGGCAGCAAAGCGCTTTCGGGTTCCCTGTCTGAAGTACAGATTCCGGCTTTGGTCAACGCGGTGGCTTCCCTTCAGGTCAAACAGGCTTTTTCGGGACAAAACAGCTATAGTGCCAGAATCCCTGTACTAACGCAGGATATCTATGTGAAACAAATTGAAGGGTCGGCCACAGTTAATTCGGACGGTCTCTTGGATTACATTCTGGCAACAGTGATATTATCCGGAAAGGACGCACAGGAACAGGCCCATGAAATTACGATGGAAACGCTTGTTAAATTGACGGATATTAATGAAACGGTTGTTCAGAAGCCGGACCTTAGCGGCAAAAAAGTTAAGAGAACAACAGAAAGAAACAGTGCCGGACCTCAGATCTCCAATCCTGAAAAATTTATCGGGACATTTAAAAACGATATTATCATCGAGCAAGACGGGAAATTTGTCAAGATTGGCGAACGCATTCTGCAAATCGCCCATGTTGAGAGCGCAAATATTGCCGGAAAATATTCCGAGGAATACAAAGAAGGCTTTGAGACGTATGCTCAGAATGCCCTGACCTTTACGTTTGACGCCACAACTTCCAATCAGGCAAAATCGGATGCCATGTTTGAATTCAGAGATAATGATGGATTGAACCGGTCCGGAAGTATCTACCTGGATGAAGCAAATGCCAAGGTGTATTTCAACCTGAACATGTCCAATGGGCCTTACGATTCCGTCTTCTCGCCTGTTCTGGAATGAATAGACGCAATGTTAGATGACAGACAACGAATAACGTGTAACAAAACGAATAACCAATGGCAATAACTTTAAAATTGGAGCTGCCGGGATTCCCCGGCAGGCTCCTTGCATGCGCAATGGGGGCAATTAAATGGAAAAAGTAATTGAAATATGCAGCTTGACCAAACTGTATAAAAATGGCCGGGGTATTGACGATATCAATCTGGAAATTGATCAGGGAGATATTTTTGGTTTTCTTGGGCCAAACGGTGCAGGAAAAACAACGGCAATGAAGGTCATGACCGGCTTAATCCGGTCGGACCGCGGTGATGTCAAGATTTTCGGGCATAGTATTACCGAATCGTATGAGAAGGCCATGGCGGAAGTTGGCTGTATTATTGAAATTGCTGACTCTTATCCGTTCTTGACCGCTTATGAGAACTTAAGGCAGCGTGCCCGGTATTATCCGGGAGTCGATGACCACAGAATTGATGAAGTTCTGGAGCTTACCGGTATGATCAAATACAAACAGGAAAAACCCAGGAAGTTTTCCCTGGGCATGAAGCAACGTTTGGGTTTAGCTGCGGCTATTCTGGCCAGGCCTAAAGTTTTGATTCTGGATGAGCCATTGAACGGACTCGATGTCGAGGGGATGATCGATGTCCGTAATCTCATTAAGCAGATGGCTGAACAGGAAGGAACGACCTTTTTTATTTCAAGCCATTTGATCCATGATGTTGAACTTACCTGCACCAGGATTGGGGTCATCGTCAACGGAAAGATGCTCAATGTGGACAGCACGGAAAAGATTCTGCAGAATTACGCCACGTTGGAAAATTACTTTGTCAGTGAGGTGGAACGCAATGGCCGCGTATAAAGCTGCTTTGATCAATGAAATTGAAAAGCTGTACAAAAAGAAGAAAGCTCTGGTTGCGCTGATTATCTCACTGGTTGTGATTGTGCTGGGGCAGCTGGCTGTCGTTGGTGTCAGAAGCGGCTTTGGTGTAAGAGGCGCCGGCAGCGTGGAATTTCCCGTACTGGTTCTATCGGTCGTCGTTAATACAATTTTGCCACTGTTTACAGCGCTCGTCGCCATTGATTGTTTTTCCGGGGAATTTTCCCATAACTTGATGCGTGTTACGCTGACCAGGCCGGTCAGCAGGTTGAAAGTATTTATGGCTAAAGTCACGGCCATTGCGGTTTTTATTCTAGCCAACCTACTGATCCTAATGGTCTTCTCAATGCTGGCCGGTTTTCTGTTTAATGCCAATTCCGCTACTTTTGCCGCCGTAGAGCGAACGATGCTTGCTTATGTGATCAGTCTGTTTCCACTGTTTACATTGGCTTTGGGGATTGTGCTTCTGACCAATATATTTAAAAGTGGCACATCGGTATTTTTTATTGCGGTTATTGCTTTTCTGGCCATCAAGGCTTTTGGCATTTTCTTTTCCCAGTACACAAGCCTGCTGATTACTACGCAGCTTGACTGGTATAATTTGTGGCTGGCTAATTCTTTTCCGCTGGCGAAGATTGGCAGGGATTTTTGTCTGATGCTCGGCTACGCGCTGATGTTTTTTACAGCAGGGTTTTATTTATTTGATAAAAAAGAGTTCTAAATCGCAGAATTTGCTTTGCTTAAAGACGATACTAAATGACTTGAATATGATGAGGACCTGCAATGAATCTTAAGAAACGCTTAATCGCAGCAAATGCAGCTACCGTGGCAATTCCGGTACTGATTACAGTACTGGTCGCCATGGCTTATCTGTTTATATACAGCAAACTATATGGCAATATATATTCCTGGGAAAGCTACCAGCGGGCCTCTCAGGTTGAGGCAGTACTGATGGATATAGAAAGACTGATCCAGCAGGAGAGCCCCGACGCGATTGCCGATGAAAAGTTCCAGCGGCTGCTGCGCCAGAAAATAGCTGAAATCGGAGGCGAACTGATTATCCTGAAGGATGATAGCATGATCTATACCTCGCTGGATGCACCGGGAATTGGCAAAATTGAGCTGGCTAAGGCCTTGGAAGCAGGACAAAACAAGCCTGGCAAGGAAAGCATTGTGATCAGTGGTCAGTCCTTTACGGTTCAGATTATTGCGCAGGATCCCACAGATACTGCTGGGGGAACCGTGCTGTTGCTCGTTCCACCGGATCAAGCAGCTAACGGCCTGATTCAGTTTCTCATTGTGATCGGCCTGACGTTCCTTTGCTCTTTCATTGTTACGAACATCCTGATCTCCTATCAGTTTTCGCGGGCGGTTTTGCAGCCACTGAATCATCTACAACATGCTGCAGATGAGATCCGGACCGGCAACCTAGACTGCCAGATTGCCGAAGAAGGTGACCAGGAGATTGAAGCATTGTGCCGGGACCTTGAGCTTATGCGCCTTAAGCTCAAGGAATCGATCCATACCCAGCTGAAATACGAAGACAACAGAAAAATGCTGATATCCAGCATATCCCATGATTTAAAGACTCCCGTTACTTCGATTAAGGGTTATGTTGAAGGCATTTTGGACGGCGTCGCAAATACCCCGGAAAAAACGGAGAAATACTTGAAAACCATCTATGTAAAGGCTGAGCAGGTTGATAAGATGATTGATGATTTGCTGCTCTACGCCAAACTTGATCTAAACCAGATTCCGTTTAATTTTGAAAGGACCGATGTTCAGGAATTCATTAGAAACTGCTTACTGGAAAGTGAACCTGAACTCGAAAATAATAGAATACACACGGAAATGTTCAGTGACCTGACCCAAAAGCGCTGCGTTTTTCTTGATCGGGAACGAATGAAAAGAATTGTAATGAACATTCTGGACAACTCCCGCAAGTATATAGACAAAGATGAGGCGGTAATAAGGGTTCTGCTCAGGGAGACGCCTTCCAGTATTATTATGGAGTTTCAGGACAATGGGTGTGGAGTCAGTGAAAAGGATCTGCCGTATATTTTTGACCGGTTTTACCGTTCCGATCAGGCCAGAACAGGGATTGAGGGAAGCGGCCTCGGACTTGCGATTGCCAAACAGATCGTCGAGGGGCATCAGGGTATTATCTGGGCAACGTCCCACGGCAAGGAAGGAATGAGTATTTTGATTTCACTGGCCTATCTTAAAGACGAGTACCATGTCAACTCTAAATCTACATGAAGAAAACCATCCAAAAACGAGGACTGTTATGAAAAAGATTCTGATTATTGAAGACGATCTGAATATTGCGGAACTGCAACAAGATTACCTAGAAGTGGAAGGTTTTGCAGCCGATATTTGTGCGGATGGTTCTGCCGGTCTGAAGCAGTTCCAGGAAAACGGCTATGATCTCCTAATCCTTGATATCATGCTTCCGGGTCTGGATGGTTTGGAGATTCTGCGCAGTCTAAGAGATGAAAAAGAGGTTCCTGTGATTCTGGTATCCGCTAAAAAAGAGGAAATCGACAAAATCAAAGGCTTTAATCTCGGAGCGGATGACTATATCACGAAACCCTTCAGCCCGGGTGAACTCGTCGCCAGGGTCAAAGCGCATCTGCAGAATTATGAAAAACTGAAGAAGAAATTCAGCGAAAAGCAGATAAGGCACAACACTGTAGTGATCCGTGGACTCAGGATCGAGAAAGAAGCCCGCAGAGTTTATATCCATGACAAAGAAGCCAATCTGGCCCAGAAAGAATTTGAGCTGCTTTTATATCTGGCAGGGCATCCCAACCGGGTATTCGGCAGAGACGAATTATTTGAAAAGGTCTGGGGACTTGAGGCGCTCGGTGATTCTGCTACGGTCACGGTTCATATCGCCCGACTGCGTGATAAAATAGAAAGCGACCCTTCCAACCCGCAGTATATCGAAACGGTCTGGGGAGCAGGCTACCGGTTCAGGGTTTAATAAGAACATCAGAAATGAATCCATTACGCAGCAAAGGAAGAAGATCGTGTTGTAAGGTCTCATGAAAAATACTTTTCGCATAACGGAGAGTATTTTTTTTTGGAAAAAGACGGAATGTATAGTAAGATAAACTGAGAGAATAGATAGAAAAATTGATCAGAATAATTTAAAAGAAGTATCGGAGAAAAGTAAAAATTTAAGGGCTTAGGTATTGAATAATTATTCACATAAGTGTATAATTATTAAAATAAATTATTAAATAAACTAAACGCTGCATTACCGTTACAGGAGGGATATGGATGATTAAAGTTGGAATTCTTGGAGCAACCGGCTATACAGGGCAGGAATTGCTTCGTTTATTAAATAACCATCCGGAGGTCACGCTGGCGTATTTAGGCTCTTCTACATCTGCGGGAAAGCGTATTTCAGATATTTGCCCTCACCTTCAGGAAAGTCTGGAAAACGTGCTGGAGGCGGAGGAGATACCTGATGTCAACGTGATGTTTATGGCACTGCCGCATGGTATAGCAGCGGCCAGAGCTAGGGAATTGATGGAACGCGGCATAAAAATTGTGGATCTTGGAGCCGACTTCAGACTTAAAGACGCCCAGGAGTATGAAAATTGGTATAAGGTTAAGCATGCTGATCCAGCTTTGCTGCCAGAGGCTGTCTACGGACTGCCAGAACTATACAGAAATGAAATTGCAGGGAAAGCCCTTGTGGCGAATCCGGGCTGTTATCCCACAGCATCCCAGCTAGCGCTGGTGCCGCTACTCCGAGCAAGACTACTTGATCCAACCGGCATCATCATCGATGCCAAGTCGGGTGTCTCAGGAGCAGGCCGCGGGATTGTCCAGAACCTTCATTATTCCGAAGTAAATGAGAATTTTAAAGCTTACGGTGTTGGTGTGCATCGCCACACACCGGAGATCGAGCAGCAGCTAAGCGGGGCAGCGGATGCGAAAGTCGTGATTAGTTTTACCCCGCATCTCGTGCCAATGACCCGAGGCATACTGGTTACCGTTTATGCAACTGTCAAGAGTGGAATAACGGAGCAGGAACTGCGGGATTGCTGGCAGCAAGCTTACGAGAAGGAACCGTTTATTCATGTGCTGCCGGAGAAAGAGTGGCCCCAGACGAAATATACGTATGGGAGCAACCACGCATTCCTTCAGCTAAGATATGACCAGCGGACCGGCAGGGTCGTCCTGGTTTCCGTGATTGACAATTTGGTCAAAGGAGCATCCGGCCAGGCCATCCAGAATATGAACATCCTGTTTGAGCTTCCGGAAACGACGGGCCTTCAAACCACTGCGCTCTGGCCATAGGAGATAAATGGACGTTTCATTTGTCCCCAAACATCTAGAGACAGAAAAGATCGAAGGAGGAATAAAAATGACGGATAAATTATATCCTTGGCAAGAAATAAATGGCGGGATTTCCGCGCCGCTCGGATTTTATGCCTGCGGGATTCAAGCAGGCATAAAATATCAAGACAAATACGATCTAGCGCTGATCCTATCTGAGATTCCGGCCAGTGCGGCAGGGATGTTCACGCGCAATGTCGTGAAGGCCCATCCGCTGGTACTCACCGAGAAACATCTTGCAAACGGCAAAGCGCAGGCTATTGTCGTCAATAGCGGTAATGCCAATGCCTGCATGGGAGAGATTGGTGACAACGCTGCCTTGGAGATGGCCAGGGTGACCGCAGCAGAGCTCGCCTTTGCTCCGGAAGATATTCTGGTATCGTCTACAGGGGTAATCGGGCAGGAACTGCCGCTGGCTAAAGTCATCCCAGGAATCAGGCTGGCAGCAAAGGAAGTTCAGGCACTTAAGGGAAAAGTCTCCGAAAGTGAAAAAACTGAATACGCTCACCAGGCGGCGTTGGCTATTATGACCACAGACACGGTTTGCAAAGAACTTGCTTTTGAACTGCAGTGTGCCCAGGGAACGATAAAACTTGGCATCATGGCTAAAGGCTCGGGTATGATCCACCCTAATATGGGAACGATGCTGTGTTTTATCACGACGGATGCGCAGGTTGCGCAGGATAAGCTGAAAGGACTGCTGAAGGCGGCAACGGATGAAAGCTTCAATATGGTGACCGTGGATGGAGATACCAGTACGAACGATATGGTCGTGATCTTAGCCAACGGATTATCGGGAGTTGCGCCGGAAGGTCAGGAATGGGAGAACTTTTCTGCCATGGTCCGGGAAGCCTGCTGTACGATGGCCAAAGCGATTGCAAGAGACGGCGAAGGGGCCAGCAAGTTCCTGGAAGTGAAAGTCGCAGGGGCTGTATCATTGGAAGCCGCCAGAACGATCGCCCGCAGTGTCTGTTCCTCTAATTTGGTGAAATCGGCCATGTATGGTGAAGATGCCAACTGGGGAAGAATCCTGGCTGCAGCAGGATACTCCGGAGCCAGCTTTGATCCGAACAAAGCGGATATCTATCTGAACGGGCTGCAAGTCGCTGCACATGGACAGGGGCTGCCGTTTTCCGAGACGGAAGCTGCGGTTTTGTTGAAGAATACAGACATCAAGGTCGACATCGTCCTAGGTGACGGAAATGAACAGGCTGTGGCCTGGGGCTGTGATCTTACACATAAGTATATTGACATCAACGCTGATTACCGGACGTAAGAATAGAAGCTTAATTGACCGACTATCAAATATAAATGTTATTTACTGGTGATTATCTGTTTAAAACACTTAAGTTTTTTAGGGACACCTTATGAAGAGGGGTAAAGGAGGCGCTCAAAATGGAAGATTTTAGTGCAGAGACCAGCGATTTGGATAAAGCGAATATTCTGATCGAAGCCTTGCCGTATATTCAAAAATTCTCCGGGTCTACCGTTGTGATCAAATATGGCGGGCATGCGATGATCGATCAGGAGCTTAAAGAAAAGGTCATGCTCGATATCGTGCTGCTGCATACGGTTGGCATCCGCCCGGTTATTGTTCACGGCGGAGGACCGGAAATCAATACGATGCTAAAGCGTGTCGGCAAAGAAAGCACGTTTGTACAGGGATTAAGGGTTACGGATAAAGAGACCATGGAAATTGCAGCGATGGTTCTGGTCGGAAAGCTGAACACGGAGATTGTCTCGATGCTAAACAGCTTTGGCGGAAAGGCAGTAGGGCTGAACGGCCAGGACGCTAAACTGCTCGTTGCCGAGAAGAAACCGATGCAATTGGCTAATGAACAAGGAATGGTCAAGGAGATCGATCTCGGATATGTCGGTGAGATCAAGAAGGTTACGCCGGGGATCATTACCAGCCTTCTCGATCAGGGATATATTCCGGTTATTTCACCGCTGGCCGGTGGAGATGATGGCGAAAGCTATAATGTAAATGCCGATACGGCTGCCGGAACCATCGCCGGATGCTTAAAGGCTGACAAATTCCTGCTTTTGACCGATGTTAAGGGAATTATGAGAGATATCAATGATCCAGAGTCTCTTATTTCCGTTATCCCGAAGGAGGATGTACCGGCAATGATGACGGAAGGGATCTTTAAAGGCGGAATGATACCGAAAATAGAATGTGCAGTAAATGCGCTGGAACAGGGAACAGGTACCGTTCATATCCTGGACGGCAGGCAGCCGCATGCGATTTTGCTGGAATTGTTTACTGACGGCGGGATAGGGACGATGATTAAATAAACGGAGAATATTAATAAACCGTATTATAGGGAAGAAAGGTCGATGGTCGATATGAATATAGAGTTGAATACGGAACAAATGATCGCGATGGGCAAAGAAAATGTCATGAATACGTATGGCCGTTTGCCAATGGCGTTAGTCAAAGGATCTGGATCGCTGGTCTGGGACAGTGACGGCAAGCAATATCTGGATTTTGTCGCGGGGCTGGCTGTAACCTCACTTGGACATGCCAATCCGGAGATCGTGGAAACCATCTGCGAACAGGCGGGAGAGATCCTGCATACCTCCAATCTGTACTGGATCCCTGGGCAGGTCAAACTCGCGAAGATGCTGACGGACAATTCGTTTGCGGATAAAGTATTCTTCTGCAACAGCGGAGCGGAGGCCAACGAAGCTGCCATCAAGCTGGTGAGGAAGTATGCCAAGGAGCATTTTAGGGCTGAAAAAATTCAGATCGTATCCCTGAAGAATTCGTTCCATGGCAGGACGCTGGCAACGATAACAGCCACAGGCCAGGCTAAGTACCAGAAGGGATATGAGCCGCTGCCGGAAGGATTCTCCTATACCACGCTGAATGATTTGAGCGGACTGGAAGGGGTTATCAATGAGAAGACTGCGGCTGTAATGATCGAACCTGTGCAAGGGGAAGGCGGCGTGCACCCTGTTTCGCGTGAGTTTCTGCAAAAAGCCAGAGAATTATGCGACAAGTACGGGGCGCTGCTAATCTTTGACGAAGTCCAGTGTGGGCTGGGCAGGACCGGGAAACTATTTGCCTACGAGTGGTCCGGCGTAAAGCCGGATATCCTGACACTGGCCAAAGCACTGGGCAATGGTGTACCGATTGGTGCGATGCTCGCAACAGATAACGCAGCTGCTTCTTTCCAGCCGGGAGACCATGCTTCGACTTTCGGAGGTAACCATCTGGTCTCGGCTGTCGGCTGCAAAGTGATGGAGATCATGACCCGGGAAGATTTTCTGACCGGGATCGAGAACAAGGGGTATTATTTCCAGGATAAGCTGCAGAAGCTTGCTGAAAAATTTGATTTACCCGGTAAGGTCAGGGGGCTCGGGCTGATGGTCGGCCTGCCTGTTGAAGAAAACGGACCCGAGATTGTCAACAACTGCTGTGCAAATGGACTGCTAATCAACTGCGTCGGCGGCAAGACCCTACGTTTCCTACCGCCGCTTACAGTCACATTTGACGAAATTGACAAGGCGATGAAAATTCTGGAGCAGGCCTTTCAAAGGAGCTTTAACGTAAAGTAAGAACAGATAAGATAATAATAACCAACAGATAAAAATGAATAAAAAGGGAGGGCGTAACCAAACTCTATCAGAGTGCCGTTACGCCCCCCTTTTATGATTTTCAGATATCAGCGTAGAACACTAGCGTAAAATAGCTGGTTGTCTGAGTCATATCGTTTTGCAGGAGTATACCGGAATTTGTGTTGCCCAAAACGTGAAAAGCCCGAATTCCTTGTTTCTCAGCCAGCCGGAAAGATGCAGTGAGCGATGCAGGGGAATCCAGGTAATCATTGCCCAGCCTGAAGAGGGCAGGATAATCGAATTCCTGCATATATTTCAAGGTTTCGCGGTCTTTGACCTGGGCTTCGGCCCGGGTCAGATAATGTGAAAAGTCAACCGACGAGATCAGAACCGTATGTTCATTCAGAAAAGGCTCGATCCCGGCAAGCAACGTATTGACTTCCTGAAGGGTGACATCATGATGCAGAATGAGCGGTACAATTTTTGCTTTGGGAAGATAATGCTTAATAAGCGGCACTAGCGAGCCAATGGAATGTTCCGAAGAGAGGTTTTCCTCATCTCTGCTCGCCAGGCTGTTTTTAAGCAGAAGGTTGACCGTCGGCTGATCCGTTTCGACAAGGCCTTCAGGAGTCTCCCAGTTATACAGGCCTGTAATAATCCGGTTCCCTTTGTTAAGATGGTTTGGGCCTACCAGGATGATTAGGCCTGGCTCCTGCGCGGCAAGTATTTGCATCAGATCATTAATGAGGCGGGCGGCTGTCAGATGATGCGGCATCACGGCACTTACGATTCTTTTATCTGCCTTGGAAGGTACAGCAGGCTGGTCGGTCAGGATAGCATTTAATTCCTCCGTGGTGATAAAACCGGGATGGGAGGAAACGGATATCCCGTCGTCTTCGCCGGAGGACTTTTCCGTTAGGCTTGTTCCGCCGCATCCGGAAAGGAGTAAGAAAAAAAAGCATAATAATAGTAAGGCAGTCATGTTTAAGGTAGTTTTACATAAAACAAAGCAGCGAATATTCGTAATAGGTCATGCCCCCATTTTATTTGATCACAATCCTGGATTGGCTGCCGCTTGTGTAGACAATACTGTTCTTAATGTTGCTCAAAACGGGTGCTTCACAGTTGAATTCACCAGGTGAGATAACTCGTGCCAGATACGTAATCGTGCCTTTGTCCTTGCCGACCTGGAAGACCAGCTTTTGTCCATTGACTTCTGTTGGATAATCCCAGTGATTTTTGGCAGTCGGGTCTTCATTGTAATTTTCGGGACGTGGGATAAGAGCAAGACCGGCAGGAAGCACATCCACAATTTCATAAAGCCCCTGGGGCGCTTTATCGCCGATGTTATAGCTTAACACAACCTGGACGAGGTCCTGGCGATGGAAGGTATTTGTCACCATACTGCCGACGCGATAGGTACGGCTGATCTTAAGATCTGTATTTTCTGATCCTTCTCCGGCCTGAACCGGAACACTGTAGTAGCTTATCATGCCAACCTTGCCTTTAATCCTGGTAAATGATATCTTCGTTAAATCCTCAGGTAGAATGGTCAGTTTAAAGAAGTTCATATTTTTTAAGATTTTGGTCTCTTTTTTCCCGTTTAGTTCATAGGTAAAGCTTACAGGCGAAGAGGCCATATACTGAAGATTGTAGCGGAGTATTTCCAGCTGCTCGAGCGTATTCAAAATATCTTTGCCTGGATTCTCAAGCAGGTACTGGTAAAGCTTGCTTTTCTCCGGCTGGTCCAGGCGCGCTGCCAGAAGTGCCATCCGGGTTGTAGCCAGAATCATATCATCCTGATCTCTTCCTACGTTGATTCGCAGTACGGAACCGAGGTCCTGCTGATAAGTGCTGAGCAATTCCTTATAAACCTGTTTGGCGTAGGCTCCATCCCCGGTTTCCAGAAGAGCCAGAGCCAGGTTGATCTTTGCTTCCGCAGACAAATCTTCCTTCTGCATATAGCTGTCAATCTGCAGAAGAACAGGCTCTCCCAGGGAAGCGAGCCCGAGAAGAATTACACTTTCATCTTCTGCCGTAGGTGTCTGACTTCCCTGATTTCCTTGATCTCCCCCTTTTCCTGCTTCTGCGTCTTTAGCTTCCAGAATTCTGTAAAAATAGCGGATTAAGGCCTGATCATCAAAGACACCTGGGGCAGCGGAAGCGACCATTGCCGACAAGGCCGGATCACTTTCTCCATAAGAGAGGATGCTGATTCCACCGTCGGGCCGCTGATAAAGGAGCAGAGAAGCCCGATCCTCCGTATCTCCAACCAGAGAGATATTAGATTCGGGACTGTCGGAAAAGTACTTTTCCAAAAGCTTGGCGGCTTCCTGGGCGGCAAGCTTTTGCTCAAGGCGACTTCCATTATTCCAGATCAGCTGGTAAAGACCCCGGAGGTACTGGCTCTTCTCAGAATCACTGAAGATCACTGTCGTTGGTTCTTCAGAAGAACCCTTGAGTCCCTGGCCTTCCGTTAAAAGATTTTGGTCCGATACAATCCTCTGCTGAAACGATTTCACAGCGGTAAATTCCTTGGTCAGCGTGTCAGTAAGGCCATTTTGGCTGCCGGATACGGTCAGATGGTAAGTGCCTGCTTCGAGGGCCGGCAGCTTCCAATCTGCAGCAGAAAATGCTGTATCACTTTGATGCCAGGTCTGTTCCTTGCCGCTGGGACTGCTTAGTTTCATGGTATAAGAAACATTTTGGCTGTTTTTCAGTTTTTCTCCATAAGAACGTGTAAGAATAATTGGAGAATCTCCTGCGAGATAATTGCTGTTCAGTGTCACTTCGACAAAGAATGGCAGGCGTACCGGAAGCTGTGAGGTGCCACTTCCAGCCTGAAGATTCTGAGTAAAAGCCTGGTAGGTAACCCGCCAGGACGTCAGATTGTCCGGTAGGGTGAAGTCCGTTGAGGCATTCCCGCTACTGTCGGTTTGCAGCGTGGTGAAGAGTATGGTATCCCGAAAATCACTGCGTCCCGAACCGCCCTCCCCGCCAGACTCAGCAAAACCATAAAAACCAGGGTGATAATGGGACTTTCTGGTTATCAGTGTCAGATACTGATTATCGCCATAGAGGCTGTTCAGAAGGTCCACACTCTGGTTTTGCAGGCTGAATAGGGCTTCATCAACAAGATTTAGATTAATCTGAGCCCTTTTAACCGGGGCATTGTTGCCGTCGGTCACCTTAAGACTCAAGTGAACTTTATCGCCGGGCCGATATTCTGTCTTATCCGATTGTACCGCGACATTCAGTTTTTTTGTTTGGCTTGCAAACGGTATCATAACGCTGCTCGCTTCATAGTAGCTGCTCCCGTCGAAGTAGACCCCGCCTACGGTAACATTCGGAATGTACAAATCGGTAAACAAAAAGCTGTACTTAGGGGTGGTGCTTACCTGGTAGGCATCAATGACTTTTTGACCGTGGTAGAATAAAATATTTCTTCCGGCAGGATTTAAAACTTGGCTATTGACCATCATGGACACCTGAACTTGGTCCCCAGGATTATAACCGTCAATACCAGGTGTTCCCTGCAGGAAGTAATAAGCATTATCCGGCTGAGGGTCCTGCTTGCTGATGTATAATTGTCTTGTAAAGGATCGACCGTCACTGTCCTGTGCTGTAAGATAGAGATTGTAGGATTCCTTCGGATCAATTTGACCTGTATATTTCAGTGTTCCGTCAAAATCTGTCGTTAGTGTAAACTCACTGACCAGTTTTGTGGCATAGTCATAATTATAAGATCTGACTACTTTTTTACTGATGAAATCATAGTACTGACCTGTTTCGGTTCTTGTAACGACTTCCTGGTAGAGCTTAGCTTTCACCGGGGCATTGGCAACCGGCCCCTGAAGATAGTTCTCTTCAGAAGCAAATTCTCCATTGTTTAGCTTGGTCAAATCAACAGATGATAATTTGGCGGAGAGGGTATAGGTATCTTTCTGGCGGATCGCTTGGCCGTTGATGTAGACTTTGCTTTTAAAGACAAGCAGTTCAGTGTAATTGTAGATTTCCCCTGCTTCGGGAAGGGTGGCGTTGGCTGAACAAGTCTGAAAATCGTAGTCCGTATAATTCTCTGCGCGAGCCTTGCCGGTATAGGAAAGTACTGCCGTTCCTTTTGCATCGGTAGTCAAGTCACCTTCCTGATCAGATAAAAAGTAGTGCAAAGACAGACTTGGGACAGGCGTGCTTTCAAAGAAGGCGGCTGAGAACCGAAAATTCACCTTCTCTCCGGCGAAGATGGCTTTCTTATCTTGAGTCAATGTTACTTGATAGGCCGGTTTTTGGTAGTTTTCTACAGAAAAGCTTCGTGAGAGCAGTTGAACATCGCCAGATTTAACCTGCAGGTCATAGTAACCGGGTTTTAGAACGGGAAGTTTGATTTGACCCTGAAAACAATCATCTTTTACTGCGGTCTCCTGGATCAGGATCGGAGAAATCTCACCCCCCGGGTAGTAGGCACCGTCATAACCATATACTTCAATTGTGAGATTGCGAAGCGGTTCAATCCGGCTGCCCTGCGCACTGTTCCCGGACCGCGGGGCAGTGATTCCCCAGAAGTTCACCGTATCCCCAGGCTTATAAAGTCCTCGGTCTAAATAGAGATACTTCCAGTAATCCGACGGATTGATCTGGCCGGTGTTACCTTCTTCATCCCAGGCTTCTATGGGGACAAGGATCTCTTTGCCTCCCTGCCGGATCCAAGCATAACTTCTCTGCTCGCCGGACAGCTTTTGCTTGATCAAAACCGTACCGGATTTATCCGTACTGGCGATAATCTTCTTATTTTCAAGACTGACAGTGGCTTCAGCAACGGATGCTTTGGTCTGCAGGTCATTAACCCAAAAGAGGCTTTCGTCCTGTCCCTGGGCAAGGTAGACGGCAAGATCGGTTACCTGGAACCAGACTTGCCTGACGGATTCCTCTGCCTGGAATTCTGCAGAATAGTACCCTGCTTCCAGTGTTCCTGGTAGCATGATGTATTGATTGTAAGGGTCTGTCTTCAGAAATTCGGTGTCATATTCAGCCAGTATGTAGGCTGACGGTAGTTTTTCGAGATAATGGTTCCAGGTATAGTAGGACCAGTCAGGCAGAACATCCCGTTTCGTCAGAGAGGCTTGAAAGCTTTGGTGATCCGGATAGCGGTAAAGGTTGATATGAAGCGGAGGCGTATCTATGATTTGACCTTCCGAATATGTATTGTTGGTGAAATATACGGAAAATGCAGGCTGCTCACTGGTGCTGAATTCGGTCAGACTTGTGTTCAGATCAAACGTAAAAGGAGGATTGTTCTGTTCAACCGTCCCGGTCTCAAAGCTGAAACGATAGTCTTCGAACAGGGTTTCCGTCGTACCGGGGAGTACAAAGCCTTTTTTGAGCGTGACCGTATAGACGGTGGCCGATTGCAGTGCTTCCGGCGTAAATACCAGCGTTTTTTTGTGCTTTTCGAAAGCCCCCTTCACCTCGGGTGAGATACTGAAATAATCCTTCAGGCTGCTAATTTCATAGTTGTCGGAAGAGAAAGTCAATTCAATTCCTGTGTCTACCGGAACAGCGGTGCTTTTATCTCCGGGAAGGGAACGAAGCACCTGAAAGGCTGCTTTGGTCTGGAAGGCCCAGCTGAGGTTTTCCTTTCCCGATGCTTCCGGATCAAAGGCCAGACGATAAATCGTATTCGGCGCTAATTCTTCCTCGGGAATAATTTTATAGCTCTTGCCATTATTCTGTTTATCCAAGGTGTAGGAAAATTTCGGACTAAGCTTGAGTGATGCTTTCACTGTTTTTTCTGTCAGGCTTTCTTTACTGGTCAGTAAAAAAGTTGTCGTGGTATCAACTCCGAGCTGATCCAAGTCAACCGCAGTAATAGCGATATCCGAGGCCAAAACTGTTCTGTCATTCAGACGGAAAAAGTCAAATCCGTAAAAAATGCTGATAGCCATCACAAGAACTAAGGCGATGCTGATTGACTTTTTCCAACTCATCAAGTTCCTGAAATTCTTTGCCATGAATTAACCATCCTTTCGACACAATACGATGGTATTGTCAGTTTAATATCCTATTAGAAGTATCTGATAACAGATTAGAAGTGTTTAACAACATATTAGACGTAATTAATCGATAATTCTATACAGCCTGACAAATATCCTTTTTATGGATGAAGCACTTGTTTTATGGATTTGCAGCCGCCTCTGCTGCTGCACGCCATACTATGCTTATGCAAGAACGCTCTTCTTCAGACCATGTGCACTTCTTTAGACCGCGCTCGTTTAGACTTGAGAAAAAAGAATTTTGGTTGTAGACTATTAGAGATATAGGGTCGAAAGGGTTGAAACGATTCTGGAGAAAACAGATTGGGATTAGACCGGAGGAAGAAACGTGGATTATTCGGATAAAGTTATTGAACATTTTATGTGCCCGCAAAATGTGGGAAGCATGCCTGACGCGGATGCCGAGGGAATCTTCGGAGATGTGTCCTGCGGAGATTCGCTGACGATCTATCTGAAAGTAAAGGATGGTATCCTGACGGATATCAGTTACCTGGTGTTTGGCTGCGCCGCGGCTGTAGCAGCAAGCAGCATGTTTACAGTTTTAGTCAAAGGAAAAAGTATTGAGGAGGCTTTAGATATAGGCGGCAGAGACGTTTTCAACGCGCTGGATGGCCTGCCGGCAAGTAAAGTTCATTGTTCCGTGCTGGGTCCCCAGGCCCTGAAAAAAGCTATCGAAGATTATGAATCCAAAAGAAAAGATCAGAGCTAAAAGTGTCGAAAATCTTGCCAAAATGGCAGAAATATGATGAAATTTTTGATTATTTACGATATGATAATAAATAGTTTCAATAACAATGCCTGCAATCATGATGTCTGCACCATATACAGAACGCCATAGGTGAAAGGATTTGAAAGTATGAAGCTGTCCCAGCGCATTCTGGGCATGAAGCCGTCTGCTACGTTGGCTGTTGACGCCAAAGCCAAAGAATTAAAGAGCCAGGGAAAGAATGTTATTTCGTTTGGATCCGGGGAACCAGATTTCGTGTCCCCGCCGTCCGCTTTCAAGTATGCGGCGGAAGCGATGGAAAAAGGGAAAACTCATTATACATCAACACCTGGGGTTCCTGAACTTCGTCAAGAAATTTGTGCTTATTACCAAAAGGAATTTGGTCTGAAGTTTGATCCGGGACAGGTAGTCGTTGGCCCGGGAGCCAAACCTTGCATATATGAAGCGCTGGCAGCGATCGTTGATCCAGGGGATGAGATTGTCCTACTTGCGCCGGCTTGGGTAAGCTATATCGAACAGATCCATCTTGTAGATGGGAAACCGGTGATCGTGGAAACAGAAGATAGTGGTTTTATACCAAGATTGGACCGCGTAGAAGCCGCAATTACGGACAGAACCATCGCACTTTTGCTGAACTCCCCATCCAATCCGACAGGGGTCCTATTTAACGAGAAGACCGTTAGAGGCCTGGCTGAGATCGCCCAGAAGCATGATCTCTGGCTGATTTGGGATGAGATTTATGAGAAGCTGGTTTACGGTCAGAACAAACATATTAATCCGCTGCAACTTATGCCGGAGCTGGCTTCCCGGACAATTATCATTAACGGGGTGAGCAAAGCCTATGCGATGACAGGCTGGCGGATCGGTTATTCGATTGCCCCACTCGAGTTATCTTCCAAGATTAATTCGTTTCAAAGCCATCTGACCTCGAATGCCTGCTCCATTGCCCAATGGGCCGCAGTCGGGGCGATGCGGGAAAGCAGGGAAGATGTGCTGAGAATGAAGGCGGCTTTTAGTGACAGACGGGATCTGATTTGCGGACTTTTGCGTAAAATGCCGCATATCTCCTTTCCGGAACCTGAAGGCGCCTTTTATGTTTTTGTAAATATTAAGAACTGTATCGGCATGTCCTTTGAAGGACAGAAGATCAAGGATGATATCGGATTCTGCAATATGCTGTTGGACTCCGAATTGGTTGCCGTTGTACCCGGCAGCGCCTTCTTGGCATCGGGATATTTACGGATTTCTTATGCAAGTTCTCCGGAACAGATAACGGAAGGTATGAAAAGGCTGCATTGCTTTTTGGCTAAGCTGAAATAGCGAGGTTTGTCGTAAAACTGTAAGTTACAAAAAGATACCGCCAATAGTATAAAAGCTATCAGCGGTATCTTTTTGATTTGATGTTAAGCAAGAAGCATTTTCTGCCTATTCGGCAGGCGGAATAGGCAGAAAGCTGGATGTAGCGTTAATCTGAGCAAATTCCTTGAACATTTGTCCCTTGAGTCGCGGGAAAACCGCCTTAATTTCCTCTGACAGGTCCATGCCCCATTCCAGACTCTTCGGTTGAACACCATAGATCAGGGTTTGGGGAGTATTCCCCAGAATGCCCGCCAGTGCAAGAACTTCCAGAATGCCCACCTGATGAAACGATACTTGGTACTTCTCCGGGAAAACCCGGATATCTTCCGGACAGAACCGGAAGACACTGCCAGGCTCTGTCTGGGCATTGATCGCATCCACGATGATCAGGAAATCAATTTCCTTGATCAGATGAACCAGTTCCAGACCGGCTGTTCCGCCTTCCAGCAGCTCGACATTGTCAGGAAGTTCTTCAGGCTTAAATTCATTTAAAAACTGAACGCCTAAGCCTTCGTCACTTAGTAAAACGTTCCCTACGCCCATCAGCATAATTTTTGGTGGAGTCATACGTGAAGTCCTTTCCTAAAAAGTTTCGTAAAGTAAAGCTAGTAATACGATGATACTAGCTTTACTTTTAATATTATACTCAATATGATTGAATTAAATTTTTAGCCTGCAAATATCAGCTTTTTACGGCCGACTGATTTGCTTTGTTAGCGCCGCCCTTTTCTTTCTTACCGGTTTTACCGAAGAACATCAGAAAAAACTCATCCTTAGCTTCAGTAAAGACAAGGTAAACATGAACAAAGATGATCGCAATAAACAACCACATCACAACATAGTGGATCCCTCTGACTGCAGCCAGGCTGCCAAGTGCTTGAGCAGCTCCTGAGAACTTCATCGGCAGATATAGAATGATCCCGGTGATGGCCTGAAAGACTGCCAGGACTGGTAATGCAATATAGGCAAATTTCTGCAGCGGGTTGTACTTGTTGGTCTTTGGATGTTCCTTACTAATAAACAGATAATATTTAATCTGGGGGATAAAAGTCTTCAGATCCAGTTTGTTCAGGAAAAACTCCTTATAATCTTTATTTTTCCCGAAAAAGGAGACATAGAAACGTACAATCCCATTGATCACCAGAATGTACATGAAGATAAAGTGGAGATTTCTGGCGACATTCATATTGGCTCCCTGGAAAGGAGCATGGATGACAAAACCGGTCGAGATCAGGACCGCAAAGGTGATTAAGTTTATCCAGTGAGAGATTCGCTGGATAAGCGGATGATCAGATGCTTTAGCCATTTTTTGTTCCCTCTCTTTCCTTAGAAGCCAATCTGGTATTTCTTAATTTCGTTACTTTGCGGATCGATTAGGTGAATTGCACAAGCCAGACATGGGTCATAGGAACGGATGACACGGACGACATTGATCGGATTGTCCGGATCTGGTACCGGTACCCCAATCATGGATTTGTCAACCGGGCCTAAAACGCCGTTTCCATCTGTCGGTGAAAAGTTCCAAGTCGAGGGGACGACCATTTGGTAATTTGCTGTTTTATGGTCTTCAACTTTAATCCAGTGGCCAAGCGACCCGCGGGCAACTTCAATCAGGCCTGCGCCCTGACCGCTTTTAGGGATTTCCCAATGATCGGTATCATGGATCTTAAAATTTGGCTTGCCCATTTCGGCAATGAGGGAATCGACCCATTCGAGCATTTTCTTAGCCATAAGAATGGTTTCCACCGCCCGGGCGGCATGACGAGCGACAGCGCCGGGCTTGATGTTATATTTCGTAATAACGTCCATAAGCACTTTCGGCTGCATGACGAGCATACGGGCGAGCGGTCCGACTTCCATCGGTTTGCCTTCATAGCGCGGTGCTTTGACATAGGTATAGGCGTCCTTCTTATCCAAATCAATAACCGTGTCTTCCTCATAAGGAGTTCTGCCTTTGTCGCTCTTGTACCAGGCATGCGTGATATCTTCCGTGATTTTGTCGATGCTGAACGGATGAACGGTCGCCAGGTTATTGTCGAGAACGATACCCGGTGTAAATAACAAATCTTTTCCTTCTGCATCTCCGGCAAATCCACCATAAGACATGTAATTGCCATGACTACCGCCAACGCCGGCCTGGGCCAGAGGCAGAAGCGGCCCGGTTCCGAAGGTCAGGACATCCTGAAGGTAGACATTTTCAACGAAGGCGATCTGCTCCATCAGCATAGAACGGTATTGGAAGACTTGCTCCAGTGTCGGCAGTATCGTGACGCCGCCAACTACGATCGAGGACTGGTGTGGTTGTTTACCGGCAAATATCGCGGACATTTTCTTGGCTTTTGCCTGCATTTCCAAGGCTTTCAGGTAATGCGCAACAGCCAACGTAACAAGTTCAGGATCATTTACACAATATTGATCGGGGTTGTAACGCGGCGTCAGAGGCGCTGTATCGTTAGCTGCAACCAGTTTCAAAATTTTGTCCTTAACGCCGTTCAAACCGGCATCATTGCCTTTGTACTGGGCAATCGCCATGACATCTAAATAATCCAGAGCAGACAGATGATAGAAATGGAGCGGGTGGTCATGCAAAAGTGTTGCGCCGTAAATCAGATTCCGAATAAGGCGGCCGCCGTAGGGGACTTCAGCACCAAAAGCGGCGTCCAAAGCCAGCGCGGAAGCCAAGCCATGTACTGTTGAGCAAACGCCACAGGCGCGTTCCGTAACATAACTGGCATCTCTGGGATCGCGACCGACAACCAGGTTTTCAAGACCCCTGTACATGGTGCCAATGACGCGGGAGTTCGAGACGACACCGTTTTCAATTTCTACTTCAATTTTCAAGTGGCCTTCGATACGGGTAATAGGATCAATAACAATTTTTTGTGCAGACATTCCTTACTCCTCCTTATGTCCATGGTCTTTTTTGCCTAAACGGCCGGTGGTTGCCGTAGCTGCAAGGTGAACGGCAATGCCTGCTACGGCAACGCCTCCGATAATCTTGCCGGTAGCATCGGCATTGATTTGGCCGATACCGGGAAGTTCAAAGCCTTCTTGTTTGTCATAAAGAGGACTGAAGGTTTTAAAGAATCCTGCCTCTGAACAGCCGGAACACGGTGAACCGGCGTTGATACAGAAGTTGGTATTGTCGTTGTACCAAACCTGTGCGCAGTCGGTATACGTCTTCGGGCCTTTGCAGCCTTTCAGGAGCAGACAATAGTCTTTTTGGGTGGGATCATTCCAGTCTTTCAGATAGTTGCCGGCTTCAAACTGGCCACGGCGCGGGCAGTTGTCATGAAGCAGCTTACCGTAGAAAACGACCGGGCGGGCCTGATCATCCAAGGGTGGGACCGTGCCATAGGTCAGGTAGTAAACAATCGTTCCGAGCATGGTGGCCGGTTTGACTGGACAGCATGGGAGATTGATGACAGGAGTTGAAATGTTATTTTGTTTCAACAGTTCACGGACGCCGACAGCGTCAACCTCACAGGCTCCGGGGATTCCAGCGCCATCGGTTGCACAGCTGCCGACGGCAATAATGGCCTGAGCTTTCTTGGAAGCTTCCAGAACGGTTTCCCGGAAAGGTTTGCCGCCGACCATGCAATACCTGTCTTCCTTCGAGGGAATAGCTCCTTCGACGACGAGCACAAAGTTTTCTTTCAGGGCTTCCTGATAAGCTTCCTCGGCCTTATAGCCGGAAGCCGCCATAATGGTCTCATGATAACGAATTGAAAGCATATCCAGGACCACTTCGGCTGCTGACGGATTAAGTGTTGCCAAAAGTGACTCGGAACAGCCTGTGCATTCCATTCCATGCAGCCATACGACCGGCGGTTTGTCCAAGGCGGTCTCAACAGCTTGAGTGACCTTGGGAGATACTGCAGCAGGGAGACCTAAAGCTGCCGTAGTTGCAGCCATCAATTTCAAAAAGCTGCGTCGGGATACTCCTCTTGCTGCCAGAGCATCAAATGTGTTCATTCTGCAATTCCTCCTCCACATGTCCAAAAAATAACATTCTTACTTAATATAAAATAGGATAAAAATTATAAATATTTAGATAATACATTTTCGTAAAAATATATTATTGCAGTGAGCAATATACCGAAAAAAATCATCCAAATATATATAAAGTTTATCTATTTTCCAAATTAATAGATGCAAGAAGCGTACCAAAACATCAAAACATAAAACAGCCGAAAAAACATGCAAATAAGCCAACACGAAAAAGTCATAGCTAGATCAAAATTATCAAAATAGACAAAATATTTATCTTTCTGATACAGATTGTATCATCTGGAGAGACAAAAGCCTTCAAAAAAACAACTTAAGGTCAATGCAATCAGTAAAGATGTTCTTGCAGTTTAAATTCCGGGTAATTCAACGTGCCGTTATTCATTCCATAAATACCATAAAACATGATACAAATGACGATAATGATCCAAACCATCATTTTCAGAATGGAGTTCTTGCTAATCAATAGACTGACACCGGCACCGATCAACAGCAGAGGCCAGAGCTTCCTGAGTGATAGGAAAAAAGTCCCGATGATTGAAAACGAAAAAACGTCAAGATTACTAAGCAGCCAGATTACACCGATTAGAATGATCACCGCACCCAGGGTAATGTTTTTTTTCATTAATGATCTCTCCTCGCAAACAACACGTAAACACCAACGGCAATCAAACCTATGGGCAGCAGGATGTCAATGTCGAACCAGTCGAAGAGTCTGTCTGACAAAAATACGGCACCAACAATGATCAGTGCAATGCCAAATACTTTAAGGCTTTTGTCTTTATTGATAGCCTGATCATAATCATTATTCGGGATATCTGCTGAGCCGGCATAGTTTTGAGAACTGCCGAATGAGCCAAAAGGTTTTTGAGGAATCACTACCCAGCAGACGAGATAGGCAAGAATTCCAATCCCAGCAAAAAATGCGAGCAGCCAGATGATCCGTACAATCGTAGGATCTATTTCAAAATATTCCGCAATTCCAGAGCAGACCCCTGCAATCACTTTGTTTTGAGACCGATAGATTTGTTTACTCATGACCCATCCCCCTTAATCCAATTCAAAAGAACCTTCTTCGACGGTTTAGCTTCTTCGCGGAATCGAAAAGTCATTTCTTCATAAATCTATGGATTCTCATCATTTATATTCCAGCGGGTCTATTTTGAGAGCTCCATCTGTTTGGGTATTGATATCCCATGATGATCCCATAAGATTATATTAACACGAAGGACGGAAAGTGGGTAGAAAAATTTATATTATTTTTTCTAATAACTTCAGACGGTAAGGTAGACAATGAATAATAACCCCCTCAGATGGAAAAATAATTCTGCTGAATTTGTTTGAGGGGGAATGCAACCTGAATTCACATCATCAAAGAATCACTGACAAAGATAAGAATAACCTTCATGTTGGGATAGACATAGGCTCCACCACTATTAAAATAGCTGTCTTAAATAAAGAAGGCGTTCTGTTGTTCAGCCGGTATACCCGGCATTACTCGGATATCTGGAGCACGTTGCAAAGACTGGTGGAGGAAGCCGGCCAGAAATATGCCGCATTTCCGCTGACGGTAGCAGTTACAGGTTCAGGCGGACTGGCTGTGGCTGAGCATCTGGGCATTTCATTTATTCAGGAGGTCATCGCCGGAAGCAAAGCAGTGGACCGTTATCTGCCAGGAACCGATGTTGTCATTGAGCTTGGGGGAGAAGATGCCAAGATAACCTTTTTTTACAAGGGGTTTGATCAGCGGATGAATGGGATTTGTGCGGGAGGAACGGGCGCTTTTATTGATCAAATGGCTGTCCTGTTAAAGACGGATGCGGCTGGTCTAGATGCGCTGGCTGCCCAAAGCCGGGTCATCTATCCGATTGCCGCTCGTTGCGGAGTTTTTGCCAAAACCGATATTCAGCCTCTCTTAAATGAAGGAGTCCGCAAGGAGGACATTGCAGCTTCGATCTTTCAGGCGGTTGTGAATCAAACTATTGGAGGGCTCTCCTGCGGACATAAAATTAAAGGAAAAGTTGGCTTCCTTGGAGGGCCGCTTCACTTCCTGCCACAGCTAAGGGTTCGCTTTCAGGAAACATTGGGGCTCAAGGATGAAGATATGCTTGTGCCGGAAAATTCCGAAGTTTATGTGGCTATCGGAGCGGCCCTTGCCTCTGTTCAGGATAAAGATATTACATTTGAACAGCTTGGTCAAAAATTGAAAACAGATCTAAAAAAACTTCAGTATGAAACAGCTAGACTTGATCCGCTTTTTGCAGATGAAGAGGAATACCGCGCATTTGTTAGGCGGCATGCCCAAAATATTGTCAGCACAAATCAGCTAGAGACGTACCAGGGCCAATGTTTTTTTGGTCTGGATGTCGGATCCACCACGACAAAAGCTGTTTTAATCGATCCGCAAGGCACCCTTCTTTATTCCGCCTATACCAATAATGAAGGCAACCCTTTGGATTCAGCAGTCAATATTCTGAAAGAACTATACAACAGGCTTCCAGAAAATACGGAAATTGCTTATTCTGCCGTGACTGGCTACGGAGAAAAACTGGTTCAGGCAGCTCTTTTTTTTGATATGGGGGAAGTCGAGACCATTGCTCATTACACAGCCGCCAATCATTTTTTGCCTGGAGTCAACCTGATTCTGGACATTGGCGGACAGGATATGAAGTGCCTCAAAGTAAAAAACGGTGTGATTGAAAATATTATGCTAAATGAAGCCTGTTCATCCGGCTGCGGTTCGTTTATTGAAACATTTGCGAGGTCACTGGAAATGAATGTGGCGGATTTTGCCCGCAAAGGACTTTTGGCTCAAAATCCTGCTGATTTAGGATCAAGATGTACCGTTTTCATGAATTCCAAAGTTAAACAGGCCCAAAAAGAAGGCATGACGGTCGCGGATATTTCGGCAGGATTATCCTACTCCGTGATAAAAAACGCGCTCTATAAAGTAATTAAGTTAAAAAGTTCTGAGGAATTCGGTGAAAAGGTTATTGTCCAGGGAGGAACTTTCTTGAATGATGCTGTGGTTCGCAGCCTGGAACAGACCATCGGCCGAGAAGTCGTCCGTCCGGACATTGCTGGCCTCATGGGCGCTTTTGGCGCGGCCCTCCTGGCCAGGAACGCCTGGCGGGAGGGAGTGGTTACGTCGCTGCTTTCCCCAGAGCAACTCAATAACTTTTCGGTGGAAGTCAGCGCGGCCCGCTGCGGAAACTGTCAGAACCACTGTTTGCTTACGGTCAACTGTTTCGGCGACGGGCGCAGGCACATCACAGGAAACCGCTGTGAAAAAGGATCGGAACGCGATCAGACAGATGAAATTCCGGATCTCTATGCCTATAAACTGAACAGGATCTTTCATTATACGCCGCTGGCCAAAGGGAAAGCAGTCAGAGGAACCATTGGGATCCCAAGGGTTTTGAATATGTTCGAGAATTATCCTTTTTGGTTTACCTTTTTCACCCGTCTTGGTTTCCGGGTGGAGCTGTCGCCGGTTTCCACCCGGAAGATTTATGAGGCGGGCATGGAGACAATTTGTTCCGATACCGTTTGTTATCCTGCCAAACTTGTTCACGGTCATATCGTGTCATTGATTAAACAAGGCGTGAAATTCATATTTTATCCCTGCATACCGAAGGAGAGAAAAGAAATAGCCGGGGCGGACAACTGCTTTAATTGCCCGGTGATCAGCGCTTATCCGGAAGTGATCAAAGCCAATATGGATGAGTTAAAGCAAAGCGGTGTCCGATTCTGGAACCCTTTTCTGCCGTATGAAGATAAAAAAATGCTTAGTAAGAGATTATATGAAGAGCTGAAACATTTAGGTATGACCCTTGCAGAAATCATCCAGGCCGTCGACGCAGCCTGGGATGAAGATCTTAATTTCAAACGAGATATCCGCAAAAAAGGAGAAGAGGTCTTGCGGTGGCTTGCTGAAACAGGGAATCGTGGGATTGTTCTTTCCGGCAGGCCTTACCATCTCGATCAGGAAGTCAACCACGGCATACCTAAAGTCATCACGGCTCTCGGGATGGCAGTGCTTACCGAGGATTCGGTAGCCCATCTTGGAAAAGTGATCAGACCGCTCCGGGTGCTGGACCAGTGGATGTATCACTCCCGGCTTTACGAAGCAGCAGATTTTGTTGCCGGACGACCGGAGCTCGAACTTGTCCAGTTAAACTCATTTGGCTGCGGGCCAGATTCGATAGCTGCGGAACAAGCCCAGGAAATTTTACATAAAGCCGGTAAAATCTATACCATGATTAAAATAGATGAGGTCAGCAATCTGGGTGCGGTCAGAATAAGGCTCCGCTCACTTAAAGCTGCGATGGATGTCAGAATAAAGCATGATCATCTGATGGAGGATCCGGCAAAGGGGCCGAATACTGTTCAGAGACCAATCTTTACCAAGGAAATGCGTAAGACACATACCATTCTTGCTCCGCAGATGGCGCCGATCCATTTTGAATTTGCCCAGGAGGTCGCCCGTTCGGAGGGGTACCGTTTTGAAGTACTGGCTAGAGTTGATAAAGAAGATATTGAAGAAGGCTTGAAATATGTTAACAATGATTCCTGTTACCCTTCGGTCATTATTATCGGGCAGCTATTAAGAGCGTTAAAATCCGGAAAATACGATCTGAACAACACCTCGGTCATTATAACCCAGACTGGGGGACCCTGCCGGGCCAGCAATTATTTGGGGCTGTTAAAGAAAGCGCTTCAGGTCTCGGGACTGGAACACATCCCAATACTCTCACTCAATGTCTCAGGCTTAGAGAAAAATCCCGGATTTAAGCTGACGGTCTCCATGGCGGTCAAAGCAATCATGGCGATGCTTTACGGAGACCTGCTGATGAAGGTTTTCTACCGTGTAAGGCCTTATGAAATAAATACGGGAACAGCGGATCTGCTTCTTCGGAAGTGGATAAATATCTGCAAGATCAATGTTGCCAATGGAGACCGCAGCTTATTTCGTGAAAACTTGAAGGGCATTGTTCGGGATTTTGAAAATATTGAGATTGTTCAGCGGAGAAAACCCAGGGTTGGTCTAGTCGGGGAGATCCTCGTAAAATTTCACCCTGCGGCGAATAACAACATGGCCGAGTTTATTGAAAAAGAGGGCGCAGAAATGGTAGTTCCGGGACTGATGGAGTTTTTCCTTTACTGCTGCTACGGGAAGGAATTCAACTACAGATATCTTGCCGGTAAGCGATCTTCCAGAGTCATCGGAAATCTGTTAGTCAAGTATACGGAAAGCTATCGTGAAGATTTAAGGGCTGCCTTAAAGAATAGTAAAAGATTTGATATCCCGCCGACGATTCAGGAGATGGCGGAAAGTGTCAAGCCATTCCTTTCCCTGGGTAACCAGACCGGAGAGGGTTGGCTGCTGACTGCGGAAATGGTGGAACTGATCAAAAGCGGCGCCAACAATATTATCTGCATGCAGCCGTTTGCCTGTCTGCCAAATCATATTACCGGCAAAGGAATGATCAAAACCCTGAAAGAGCGGTATCCCCAGACCAATATTGTTGCTGTGGATTATGATCCCGGAGCCAGTGAAGTGAACCAGATCAATCGGATTAAGCTGATGCTGGAGAGAGCTTTTGGCTGAATCTTTTGGTCTATTCTGCCTATTGTTTTAAGTGCCTGTTTTTTATAAATTTGAGTATCTTATCCTCGGCTCTTGTGCTAAGATAGTGTGGGAAGATTTCACCAGGTCATAATAAAGGAGGAAGTAAAGACTGTGTCAAAAAAAGAAAGCGACTTTTTTGTACTTATGAAGGAAAATGCGCAGCTTATTTGCGAAAGCTCGCTGGTATTAAAAGAAGCAATTAAGGATCCCACCACTTTCCCGGTTAAGATGAAGGAACTCATTGATTTGGAACACCGTGCCGACGATATTACCAACAAGATCATTGACAACCTGAATAAGACACTGGTGACGCCAATGGACAGGGAAGACCTCTACGCGTTGGCGACAAACATGGATGATATCATTGATTTTATTCAAGGCGCCTTGGAACGGATGATCATGTATAAAGCGACGCCACCCCACTCTGGGGTTGAAGAGCTGATTCGAGTTCTGGATGACTGTATTCATATTATTAAAATATCTGTGGACAACCTTCCCAGTATTCGCACCAAATTAAATCTTATTCTTGAAAACACAGAAAAAATTCATAAACTAGAAAGCGAGGGAGATCGTTTATACCGGAGTGAAGTAGGCAAGCTGTTTGAAAATGAAAGCAATCCGATTGAAATCATTAAATGGAAAGAAATACTGGAACATCTGGAAGACGCCACGGACCGTTGTGAAGATCTTGCGCTTGTAATAAAAGGGGTCGTATTAAAATATGTCTAGTCTGCATATTGCATTATTCGTTGTCGTACTATTTGCATTGGCATTTGATTTTATCAACGGATTTCATGATACTGCCAATGCCATAGCCACTTCGGTTTCGACAAGAGCGCTTACGCCAAGAACCGCAATCATTATGGCCGCGGTACTCAATTTCATCGGTGCGATGTACAGCACGGGGGTTGCCAAGACCATTGCAAAGGACATTGTCGATGCGAACAGTGTTACTTCCGAAGTGATGATCGCCGCACTGATTGGAGCGATTTTTTGGAATCTTTTGACATGGTATTTTGGTATTCCGAGCAGTTCTTCCCACGCGATTATTGGGGGAATCCTCGGAGCCGGGATCGCTGCAGCGGGACTCGGTGTTGTCCAAGGGGCCGGCATCAAGAAAATTATCTTGGCGCTGCTGTGCTCACCGCTCGTCGGCATGGGACTCGGTTATCTGATTATGACGATTCTATATTACCTGTTCCGCAATAAAGCGCCGATGAAAACGAACAGTATCTTCCGGAGGCTGCAGATGGTTTCAGCCGCACTCCTTGCGTTTAACCATGGTTCCAATGACGCGCAGAAATCCATGGGTATTATCACGCTGGCGCTTGTCGCCGCGGGGGTACAGTCAACGATGGATGTTCAGCTCTGGGTAAAGTTCTTGTGCGGATTAGCCATTGCTTGTGGTACAGCAGTGGGCGGCTGGAGAATCATTCATACGCTTGGTGCTAAAATCTTTAAAATTGAGCCGATCAACGGCTTTGCTGCAGATTTGTCATCCTCGATCGTTATCTGGGTAGCGACGGCGTTTCCGGGTCTCCATCTGCCGGTCAGTACCACGCACGTGGTATCCGGTTCCATTATGGGGGTAGGCGCCGCCAAACGTATTTCGGCCGTGCGCTGGGGCGTTGCGCAGCAGATGCTGATGGCCTGGTGTCTGACGATTCCTTCCACGGCAATCGTCGCAGCTCTGTCTTATTATCTGATTACACTCGTGGAGAGAATTCTTTGATCTAATATTCTAACGTAAGATACTGGAATTCTGAATGTTATATCGGATAAATCCCAGCTGACGTTATAGATGTTTTCGTTTTTAATCCTCAGGAGGGTAAGGGTTACCCGTCTGGGGATAGCTTCTTTTTCATCAGGGCTATTGAATAATTATGCATGATGAAGTATAATAATACAGTATTGCGTATGATTGAGATGAAGGAGAATAATGATGGTTCAATTAAACAAAGACAAGTTTAAAGGCAGAGATTTTATTACACTGAATGCTTTCACAGCAGAAGAAATCTCATACATGGTTGACGTCGCCATGGAATTGAAGGCTGATAGAAATGCCGGAATTCCCCACCCTGTCCTGCAGGGAAAGGTTTTGGCAATGATTTTTACCAAATCTTCGACGAGAACCAGAGTGGCATTTGAGGCCGGTATTTATCAGCTCGGCGGCTCCGGAATGTTTCTGAGCGCCCGAGATATCCAACTGGGCCGCGGTGAACCGATCCAGGATACAGCAAGAGTCTTGTCCAGGATGGTTGACGGCATTATGATCAGAACGTTCAGTCATCAGGAGGTTCTTGATCTTGCCGAGCATTCGTCTGTGCCAGTGATCAATGGCCTGAGCGATTTTCTGCATCCGACACAGATTCTGGCCGACCTTTTGACTATTAAAGAAACAAAAGGCAAAATTCAGGGACTGAAATTAACCTATATTGGTGACAGCAATAATGTGGCAAATTCCCTGCTGCTTGGCGGCAGCAAGATGGGCATGAACATTGTGATTGCTTCACCTCAGGGATACCAGCCAGTACCGGAAATTATGGATCTGGCTTTGAAGAATGCATCTCTCAACAGAAGTACGGTGCAGGTCGTCGAAGATCCTGTGGCGGCTGCCAGGGGAGCAGATATTCTCTATACCGATGTCTGGGCCAGTATGGGACAAGAAGAAGAAAGCGAAATCAGAAAGAAAGTTTTTGCGCCGTATCAGATCAATGACGAGGTGCTTGGGGCAGCTCATCCTGAAGCGATCGTCATGCACTGTCTGCCTGCCCACCGCGGAGAAGAGATCACCGACAAAGTGATCGAAGGTCCTCAATCTGTGGTATTTCAGGAGGCTGAAAACCGGCTTCACGCCCATAAAGCGATTATGGCACTGGTCATGTAGTCCATATAATTACTGAGAAACTAACTGAAATAAGACAGAAATATTACAGAAGAAACTGATTAAAAAATAAAGGAGACAGCGTATGGCTAAAGTAGTACTTGCCTATTCAGGTGGACTGGATACGTCCATCATTATTCCATGGCTGAAAGAAAACTATGGCTATGAGGTTATCGCGATGGCGGCAGATTTGGGACAGGGAGAGGAACTGGAACCTCTTCATGAGAAGGCTGCAAAAACCGGAGCCACTAAATTGTATATCGAAGATTTGAGGGAAGAATTCATTACGGATTTCATTTACCCGACACTTCAGGCAGGAGCCGTGTATGAAGGCAAATATCTTCTGGGAACATCTTTTGCCCGTCCGCTTATTGCTAGACGGCTTGTGGAGATTGCCGAAGAAGAAGGCGCAGTCGCTGTTGCTCACGGCGCGACAGGGAAAGGCAACGATCAGGTTCGCTTCGAACTGGCTGTCAAAGCGCTGAATCCTGATCTGAAAATTATTGCTCCGTGGAGAGAGTGGGATATCAAATCACGGGATGATGCGATTGATTATGCCAAAGAACGCGGAATCCCTGTCCCGGTTACCAAGGACAGACCCTACAGCATGGACCGGAACCTGTGGCATTTAAGCCATGAAGGCGGTGACCTCGAGGATCCCTGGAATGAACCGAAGGATGATCTCTATCTACTCGGGGTTTCTCCGATGCAGGCGCCGGACCAGGCCGCGTATGTGCTGATTGATTTCGAAAAGGGCATACCGGTAGCTGTCGATGGAGAGAAGCTTGCACCGATTCAGCTGATCGAGAAATTGAATGCCCTGGGCGGCAAGAATGGGATCGGGATCGTCGACATGGTTGAAAACAGGCTTGTCGGGATGAAATCACGCGGTGTCTATGAGACTCCGGGCGGGACGATTCTTTATGCTGCGCATAATGCGCTGGAGCTGCTGACTCTTGACCGTCAGACCCTGCATTATAAGGAACAAATTGCACTGAAGTATGCGGAGATGGTCTACGATGGTGTCTGGTACTCGCCTCTCAGAGAAGCCCTCGATGCATTTGTGAAAGTCACCCAGAAGAATGTCACCGGAACAGTCAGGATAAGACTGTATAAAGGCAACTGTACACCAGTCGGGGTAAAATCTCCGTATTCACTTTATAATGAAGAATTTGCAACATTCGGCGAAGATGCAGTCTACAACCAAAAAGATGCAGAAGGCTTTATTAATCTTTTTGGTCTGCCTTTAAAAGTACGTGCTTTAATGGAAAGAAAATCAGGCTTACGTTAAGTCTGATAGATACGTCACGGTGCGCGAGCATAGATTTGTGGGCATAGAGCACAAGGATGTCAATGGTCTAGGCACATTGCACATCCTTGTGTTCTGTCATATTGTTGCGTTATACTATACTTAATTTTAATTCGGAAGGAGTTAAACCAATGAAACTTTGGGGAGGACGTTTTGAGAAAGACACTGATTCCCTGGTCGAAGATTTCCACTCATCGATCTCATTCGACCAGCGTCTCTATAAATTTGATATTATGGGCAGCATCGCTCATGCCGGAATGCTTGGCAGAATAGGCATCCTGTCAGCCGAAGAAACGGAGAAAATAATAGGAGGACTGGAATGCATTCTGGCGGATATTCAGGCGGGGAGGATTGAATTTGAAGTCGGAGCCGAAGACATCCATATGAACATTGAGAAATTGCTTACGGAAAGAATCGGTGATACCGGTAAAAAACTCCATACCGGCCGCAGCCGGAATGATCAGGTTGCACTGGACTTTCGGCTGTTCTTAAGAGAAGAAATTGACAACACGAAAGATCTCCTCACTGCGCTGCTGGGAACCCTGCTTGACTTGTGCTCCGAACATCTTAAGACTTGGATGCCCGGATATACCCATCTGCAAAAGGCCCAGCCAATTACCCTGAGCCATCATCTTATGGCCTATGTCCAAATGTTTTTGCGCGATCTGGGACGGCTCGGAGATACCCGCAAGAGACTGAACCTTTCCCCGCTCGGATCGGGAGCGCTGGCGGGTACGACCTTTGCTTTGCGCCGGGAAGAAGTGGCTGCTGAACTGAATTTTGACGGTGTCACGCTCAACAGTTTAGACGGCGTCAGCGATAGAGATTTTGCTTTGGAATTCCTGGCAGCGGCATCCATTATAATGATGCATTTGAGCAGGCTGTGTGAAGAACTGATCGTCTGGTCGAGCGGCGAATTCTGCTTCGTTTCGATTGATGATGCCTATGCCACCGGATCGAGCATCATGCCGCAAAAGAAGAATCCTGATGTTGCCGAACTCGTTAGAGGGAAAACCGGCAGGGTGTATGGGGATCTCATGACACTGCTCACCGTTATGAAAGGACTCCCTCTGGCCTATAACAAAGACATGCAGGAGGACAAGGAATGTGTATTTGATGCTGTGGACACCATCCAAAAATCGCTGCTGGTCATCCGGCCGATGCTAGCTACCATGAAAGTGAATGCCGATATTATGGAAAGGGAAGCTAAAAAGGGCTTTACCAATGCCACAGACCTGGCTGATTATCTGGCTAAGAAGAATGTTCCTTTCCGCGAAGCCCATGCGATTGTGGGCAGGCTGGTACTGGAGTGTTCCCGCAGGAGCTGTTCGTTGGAAGATCTGACGCTGAAAGAACTGAAAACAGTATCCGAATTCTTCGAGGAAGATCTTTATCGGGCCATTTCTCTTCAAACCTGCGTTCAGAAGAGGAGCGTTACCGGAGGTCCTGCACCGGAGGCTGTTCAGACAGCAATACGGTTAAGCAAAGAAACCTTGGATCAACTAAGGTGGTAAAACACAATTAAAAAAACAATCAAGTGTAAATTTAGCACGAATAATGGTACATTTCGCATCCTTCAGAGTATTAATCAAGAAATTTTAAGAATATGTTAAGAATATGTAATTAGAATGTAAAAATTGTGCAAATAACAAATGGCCGGTGATGCTGGAATGGCAGTACATAGCAAAGAATGCTGACAGAATCTAACGGTCATCTTGAAATTTTGTGGATAAAAATGTGGATATTGTGGATTAAGTTAAAAGAATGGGTTTTAAAAAAATATAAAAGTTTAAATTTTATGTCTAAAATTTGCTAAATATTTGAATGATCATTAAACTATTGTGAAATGAAAAAGGAGGCCGTACCGGTGTGGAGTACTGAAGAAATACTGGAACGCCAAAAGCAGGTTGTAAAATGGCTTCGCGAAAAAAACGCTGAAGCAAAGACCAAAGGTTTGGTCTGCGGAATTTCCGGAGGTGTAGATTCTGCGGTGGTGGCAGGTTTATGTAAAAAAGCATTTCCTGATAAATGCCTTGGTGTGATCATGCCATGCCAATCAAATCCTGCGGATCGCGAGGATGCCTATTTAATTGCAGAAACCCTTGGAATGGAAGTGATAGAGATTGATCTCAAAGAAGCGCATGAAGCCATTTATGGCCAGGTAAAGACCGCTTTAAAAGCTGATCAGAAGCCTAGAAATATTCTGCAGGCAGGACAAGGGAACCTTAAAGCCCGGCTACGTATGTCTACGCTGTATACGGTAGCCAATATTAGAGAGTATTTGGTTGTCGGGACAGACAACGCTCCCGAGAGCTATACCGGATACTTTACGAAATATGGGGATGGCGGCGTGGATCTTCTGCCGATCAGCTCACTTACTAAGACGGAAGTAAGAGCTTGGGCAAGCGTACTCGGCCTGCCGGAAAAAATAGCTTCCAGGACACCGACTGCAGGTCTTTGGCAGGGCCAGACCGATGAAGGAGAGATGGGTTTTTCCTATGATCTTATCGATAGATATCTTCTAGGAGAAAAGATTCCTGACGATGTTGTCGCCAAAATTGAAAGACTGCATAAAATGAGTGAGCATAAACGGCAATTGCCCCCAACCATCGAATTAGAAAAACCAGAGAGGCTGGATTAGATGAAACTACGGATTGGATTAGATATAGACGGCGTCGTCGCGGACAGTTTTCCTGTGTTTACAGAAGAACTCAACAAACAATACGGTAAAAATATTATGGAAATTGACAACGATGATATGTCGAAAGTCTACGACGTTGACTGGAATGAACTTGACACCTTTTTTAACAAAAATATGGAGATTCTTTTCTCAACGCCGGAGCCTGTCAAAGGATCGGTTGAGAGTATCGTTTCCTTAACAGAAGCAGGGCATGAAATCATTTATGTGACAGCCAGAAAGCCGGGAGCTGAGGAACTGGTCACCAAAAAGTGGCTTGAAGAAAAACAAATCCCCCCGGGTGAAAAGATATTCACTGGGGGGCTCAGCAAGACCATTGCGGTCAAGGAACACGGTATTGATGTGTTCGTCGATGACTTTATTTCCAATTCAGTGGAGATCGTTTCCATGGGCATTCCGGTGTTGCTGATGGATGCGCCTTATAACCGCGGAAATCTTCCAGAAGGCGTCACACGGTGCTATGGCTGGAATGACGTTGTATGTTATATTGAGCAATTCAGCAGGAACGATATTAACCGGTAGGAAATTATATAAGCTTATTATATCTTGAAGAACAGGTATTCTTCGTACGTTATTTGCTGTTCATAGAGTTTCGTGGCCAGGTCTTGTCCGACGTAGCGCAGATGCCAAGGTTCGTAGGTATATTCCGTCAGGTATTCTTTGCCCTTTGGGTAGCGGATGATAAAGCCGAAACGATAAGCATTATCTTTCAGCCAGACATATTCGTCCGTATCACCAAATGTCTCTTCCAGACCGAAGTTAACGCTCTGGCAGGATACATCCATTGCCAGACCGGTTTGGTGTTCACTTTCACCGGGTCTCGCACTGATTTGATTGGCTTTTTCCTCCGTTCCGTACCGCCGGGTAAAACTCGCAAATAAATCCTGCTGCGTTTGATAGGAACGGTAGCCTGATACACCATAAAGAATTACACCATTTTCTTTCGCAGTAGAAAATAATTCCTCGAGCTTCGCAGCAGCTTCCTGACGCAGCATTCTTTTCTCAGCTTTTTCCTTAAAAGTAAAAGGAATATTGACTTCAACCAGATCCGGCGGAACATAATCGGAGGGAAGCTGGTTTTGTTTATTCACCAAAACAGCAATGCTCACAACATCGTGATAATTTATCGCTTCCTTACTCGCAGCGCCGATTTTTAGCATAAAGGTATCAACCGGAACGTTTTCTGCAAATGTTTGCGAACCATCAGAATTAGACAAAGCATCAGGAATGCTCATTTGACTACAACCGCTTATGAAAAAGATCATAAATAGAATGACAAGTAAAGAAAAAATCAACTTATTTTTCATCTTTTCTCCTGTATATCGTCGAGATTCCTTAGTGGTCAGGAAATAGTGCTTAAGAGACCAAGTTTTGCCCTACTTTGTATATATCACCCGCTCCGAGCGTAATAACGAGATCGCCTTCTTCGAGCGTTTGGTCAAGATAAGAACTAATTTCGTCCAGCGTTGAAAAATAACGGGTGGTAATTCCTTTCTCTCTCATTAAGTCGGCAAGTTTTGCTGAAGAGATCGGATTGACCCCGGCTTTTTTTTCGCGAGCCGAAGAAAAAATTTCTGCCAGCAAAACCTCATCGGCATCCTGAAAGGCTTGGGAAAACTCATAAAAAAGTTTTTCAGTCCGGCTGAAGGTATGTGGCTGAAATACCGCCCGGATTCTTCTGCCAGGGTAGGAAAGCCTTGCTCCGTCCAAGGTCGTTTGGATTTCTGTCGGGTGATGGGCATAATCGTCAACAATAACTGCCCCATGTTTTGTGCCAAGACGTTCGAATCTTCTTTTAGTACCATTAAAGCCACTGAGCGCCTGAAGGACGGTATTCATCGATATTCCTAGCCTGGAAGTCAGGGCTATGGCAGCCAGGGCATCCAGAATGTTATGTTTCCCTGATACAGTCAAATGCAACTTACCCACATTTTTTTTATTCATCATCACATCGAAACAGCTTCCGTCATTATCGAAAACAACGTTTGCAGCGCTGACATCAGCATCAGCAGAGAAACCAAAAGTTGTAACCGTTGCTTTGGTCTTAATTCTATCTATATTCGGATCATCATGCCAGATAATCAGATTGCCCTCAGCAGGCAGCTTGCAGGCAAGTTCGGAAAAAGCGCAGACCACATCATCCAGATCCTTAAAATAATCGGGATGATCCAGTTCCATGTTGGTAATAATCAGGTGCTCGGGAGAGTAATTTAAGAAGTGCCTCCGGTATTCGCAGGATTCAGCTAAAAAGAGTTCTCCTTGGCCAGCATGGGCGTTGCCGCCAATACAGGGCACGTCGCTGCCTACGACAATCGTAGGGTCCAAACCTGCATCAAGCAGGATTTTTCCAGCCATAGCAGTTGTCGTAGTCTTGCCGTGAGTCCCGGTTACACAGACTCCTTTTTTCTTGGACATCAGTTTGCTCAGAAATTGAGGGTAAGTCAGTACCTGTATGTTAAGCTCTCTGGCCCGTCTAATCTCCGGGTGACTGTCACCGTAAGCGGCAGAGGTGACAACCAAATCAGCACCGACCACATTCTCTGAATCAAAGTTCAGGACTTCAATGCCTGCCTTCTCTAATACAACGTCTGTAAAAAATCTTTGCGGTACATCGGATCCGGTAATCTCGGCATCTTCTATCAAGGGTGTAATCTGGGCAAGAGCGCTCATTCCGGTTCCTTTTATGCCGACAAAATGAATATGTAATTGCAATGTGCATCTTTCCTTCCGGTATTCTATTCCTATTACATTATACCCAAATATCTTGAAAAAGGTATCTGTACAATACGTAAATCAAAGACATTCTTCCTGAAAAACAGTTAACATGAGAATTAGAGCTGTTCAGCCTTCCAACGATGCCATTAACCTTAAATCGATAGGGCAAAAGCCGCATTTAATATTATAATACAAATACGACTAAAATATAAGATTTATACGCATTTTACAGTTTGGTTTATAAACTGCAATGTATTGTCGTAAGAAGGGAGGAAAACGCAATGTCTGGATATGCAGCACTACCTGACTTTAAAATCTTAAATGGCCGGGAGCTTGACGGTCTAATCGTTAATGATAAATTTATAAGTTACTACCAAGTGGAGTCTGCTCTTTATAATTATCCCAAAGTACTTGAAGCAGGCGTCATCGTTAACATCCAGGATGGTGAAAGCGTGATCCTCAAAGTATATCTGGCGCTGGAAGATTCTTTTTCGGCGAAGAAAGAAAGAGAACAGTACTGCTCGGCTGTAGAACAGTACATCAGAAATAGCTTTTCATTTAAAATGCCCATCTGGGTATTAATTCGTGAAAAACTACCAATGACCAGATCTGGAAAAATCCTGCGCTCTGTTCTTCGTGATTATTAAGATGAATTTTATAATTAAACCAAATTTAAACCAAAAAAAGACCTTCTTATAAATTGAAGGTCAAAAAATGAGACTAAATGAGTAAAACGAAGACAATATAATAATAATCATAAAATACACAAAAATCAAATAAATAATATAACCAGATTATCCATCTTAAACCATAATACCGACAAATTATGGTTTAATTTACAACAGGGAAAAAATAATATTTTGATTTAAATAAAATAATCAAGAACCAACAAATCAAAATCAACCTGCGAATATTATTACCTAAAGCTGCAAAAGATAGTATTGGGAAAAGGGAAATACCGTAAGGTAAGTAACCTTTTTCGAAGGCTATCCGCCCTGTAGCGGAGACAGATACCCGGTCAGTTAAGCTGCCGGGTATCTTCATGATGCCACATACAGCCTAATGCTGCAGTTGATGGATAACAAGGAACAACAACCTTATGCCTGAATATTATTGACGTGGATTTTACCGCGGGCTAAAGAGAAGAAAATACCGACAGCACAAAAGCAGGCTGAGATCAGAAAAGCAAGGTGAATACTCTGTAAAAACTGCGGATAGTATTCAGGAGTAATCTGGTTTTTGCCGACAAATATAGAAATCAGCAGCGTAGCTGTAGCCATACTTAACATCTGACCGAGAACCCTCATCACAGATACTGAGGCGGAGGCAATCCCGTAATAATGCTTATCTACGGAACTCATGACTGCATTGGTATTCGGAGAAGAGAATAAGGCAAATCCAATACCTAGCACCATCAAAGCAGCTATGATCAGGAACAGAGAAGTATGCGGACCGATAAAGGAAAGAAGAAACAAGCCTGCGGCGGTTGCAGCCATTCCCAAGGAGGCAATATTGGCAGGTTCTTTTTTATCGGATATACGTCCGGCCAAAGGGGAAATTAAAGACTGGATAATAGGTTGGATGATCAGGATGATTCCGGCATGTTCTGAAGACATACCTTGGACGTACTGCAGATATAGACTCAGAAGAAAAGTTACGGAGTACGATCCAGCATAATTGATCAATGCTGCGACGTTGGAAAAGGCAAAAACTCGGTTATCCTGAAAAAGCCTGATTTCTAACACGGGATTCGGAACCTTGAGCTGGCGTTTCACAAAGAAAACAAAACAAACAATGCTGAAGAGGATCAGGATAATCCCGAGAATATCGGGTAAAATACTCGAACCATAGATAAGCGCAATCAGGGTAACGGCGAAGATCATACTGCCTGGAATATCCAGTTTATCATTTTTGGCATCGGCCCAATCGCTCTTAACATATGTAATCGTTAAAACCGTGATCAGGACCCCCAAAGGAACCAATACCAAAAAAATGCTTCTCCAGTCCCAATACTTGGTTAAGAATCCTCCTAGAAAAGGCCCGACACCAAGTCCTACATATATGGCTGAAACATTAAAGCCCAGGGCTTTGCCGCGTTCCTGCGGCGGAAAGACCGAGGTAATCAGTGCCATTCCGGCAGTCGCGATCATTGACGCACTAATTCCCTGCAAGACTCGCATCATTATTAATAGTTCAATATTCGGTACAAAACCTGAAGCTAAAGTAAATGCAGTAAACGAAATGATTCCCCATTTATAAAGCCTGGTCCGGCCAAGGATGTCGGCGAGTTTGCCGATAGGAAGAAGAAACACAGCCGAAGACAACAGGAAAGATGTCGCAATCCAGCTTAAAACGACAGCATCTGCTGCAAATTCCTTTTGAATTGCAGGCAGCGCAATATTGATCGATGAAATCATAAATGGAGTCAGAAAGGAACCTGCGGTTGCTATAAACAAAAGGGTGCGCTTAACCGTTTTGCTGTCATCGTGGATGAGGTCATGATGTTCGTTCATAAATACTCCTTTTTGGCTACATTTTTTGCCCCTTGTTCCTTTTATTAAAATAAAACACAAGTCCTAGATTATTATAAATGATTGTTTCTAAAACGTAAATTAATGTTTTGATGTATAAATTTTACATTTTAACGACATCCTATTAATAATTAACTTTTTAAGGAGGTTGTACATGAATATCTGGCAGAAGATTGCCCTTGCAATTATTATCATCGGGGCCATTAACTGGGGAATGATTGGCTTTTTCCAATTTGATCTTGTCAATGCCCTCCTCGGGGGGATCAGTCCGCTCCCACCGAGAATCGTCTATGCGCTGGTCGGACTCAGCGGCCTGTATTGCATCACACTTTTATTCGTACCGAATCGCGAATATGAGAGAGAAAGAAGGATCCAGCATAATCCTTAACGAGTCCCAAATTACTCAATAAGTCCAGCACAGCTCTAGAGCAAAGGAACCGTGATAATCGGTTCCTTTTGCCTGCTTTGCGTTGGATGATACATTTAGCATTAAAATAATAGCAAGTCGACTAAAATGTTTTTTTATTCGATGGGTTGTCGGGTAGGAATTTTTTGATATTTTTCCCTCGATTCTTTGTAATACCTGTTAAGTTTCCTGAGATTAACCGTCCACAGGTAAATGATATACGGTAAAAACAGCGTAAGCAGAATCGGAATTTCCGACATCAGAATAAAGTCAAAAAAACCGTGAAGTAGGATAGGAACATATAAGGATTTTCTGAGGTAAGTTCTCTCAAGATGAGGATGGTTGGAGAACTTCGCCAGGGAAAGGTAGTAACCCATCGTCACACCGAGCAATACGTGGGTCGGCACTGAGAATATTCCTCTGGAAAGGCCTACATACGGGTTGGCTGAAAAGTTTATAAGGACATACATGATGTTCTCGACTGTTGCGAAGCCAAGCGCGGCAAATACGGCATAGACAATTCCGTCTAGTTTTTCATCAAACGCCGGATTCCGATAGACTGTTCGCAGGACGACTGCCCTTTTGAAATATTCTTCGGTCAGTCCCGCAACGACAAAGGCATTGAAAAAAGCTGCCGCTATCCCGGTAAAGATGTTCACGGATGTCAGAAATTTTTCAAACAGCACGATCGGGATGACTGCCAGCGCTCCTAGAATAAAAACTTTTATAAGAAGATACAAAGGCTCTTTATCGAAACGGTCGGTATAATAGACTGCCAGGGCTAGAGCAATGACCGGAGTAAGTGCAATTACCAATATTCGCAGATCTAATAGCAAAAAGACCACATCCTTTTTTGTAAGTTTATCTCCTGTGAAGTACATCATCGACATGTAAGCAGCCTGAATATGTTAAGCTTTATTATTTGCAGCCGGAGCATTAAACATTCTTTATAAAATTTTCTCATTTTCCCACATTTTAATTAATTTACCCTTAACAAATTTTTTTTCTTATGTTATACTGTTAAAGCTTATGGGTTACCAAACATGCCGATGTGGCTCAGGGGTAGAGCAGCTCACTCGTAATGAGCAGGTCGTCGGTTCGATTCCGACCATCGGCTCCACGAAAAAACAAGACACCGCAAGGGTTTGCGGTGTTTTTGCTTTGTGTAAACCATTTTATTTTCACCCTTTCGTTGCAACAGCGTTGCAACACAACTTTTATCGTTGCAACACTGTCTCTTTTTCTGAAGTTGTTCTCTTTTTTTGAGGTGGCCATTGATTTTTTAGGCTGCCTTTTCTTTTGATTTTCTACGGAACGTGTTCTGATGGCTATATATTTAAATGGATATACCATTTAAATATTTTGACAACAGTAAAAATTATAACATAAGGAATAGGAAATAAACGTAGTTTTATGCAAAAAATGAAAATATATACCAAAAGGACGAAACCCCAAATATCTATCTAGGGATTCCGCCCTTAATATATGTCTACTACTATATATTGCCACGAAAATGGAAACCCTTACACTCAGCTAATTGAGATAAACTTTAACTAAAACGTTTACAGAAGGATAATTTTTGAGAATTGTTTTGCCTATATTTTGATTTCGCCAAGCATTTCGTAATTATTGATCGCTTAGTCTGCATTCTAATTCAGGTAGCTATTTTACTAATTGCTAAAATAAGCAGTAAGAGGAACATATAGATGCTTTTTTAATATACGAATTTATTCTAAATGTCATCCTTTTGGCTCCTGCTTCGGAATGCTCCTATGTCCCGATCAGTGAGCCGGTATTGTGACTTCTCAAAATTGAAGTTCAAATCGAAGGACTTTAGTTTCCCGCATCGATCTTCAATATTCTGTACAATTTTTGTAGTAGTTTCGCTCAACATAAGACATAGATCGTCTTTTGTAAATCCATTTTTTCTGATTATCATTTTGCAGCCCTTTACTAATATATTTATAGATAGAGTTTCCTGTGAAAGTGGTAATCCTTCATTTGGATAAGCATAGTATACATTAGAAACATTTTGGTTTAATGTAGTCAATGCAAAAAGGACGGAATAATGCATAGAACCATACCCTAGAACTGTCTTGACAACCTAAAAAATACGTGATAAATTTTAACTTAAATTGAATTTGCAATGTATCTGCCCTCAACTCGTTTGTCTGGAGATACAAGGCTCGTTTTTTTACCCGACCGCAAGGTATATCCGAGTGGAAAGGCGCTCATCCGGCATGTGTGTTTTCTTTTTTTGCCGTTTTGCTCCCTTTCCGTGGCTTGCGGAAAGGGAGTTTTTGATTTTAGAAGGAGGTCAAACCTATGAACAAAAGAATTGGTATTATTGGTATTGTGGTTGAAGATCTCTCTTGTGTGGAGCATATCAATGCGATTCTGCATGAATATGCCGGACTGGTCGTCGGACGGATGGGAATTCCCTACGGAGAACGGGGCGTATCGGTCATCTCACTGATTGTCGACGGCAGTAATGATGAAATCAGTGCGCTGACCGGCAAACTGGGCCGGGTCTCCGGCGCGTCCGTTAAATCCATGATTACAAAAAGCAATAAGTAATTTGAAAGGTACGCAAAATATGAATTTTCTCGATAAATATCAAAAGGAATTCGAGGAGTACGACAAGCTTGAGCATGATTTTATTGACGACGACAAGATATGGGAACAGCTGAATAAATGGCACAACCCATCTAGAGAAGACGTGCGGCGCGTGTTAAAAAAAGCGGAGCAGTGTGTACGGCTCGAGCCGGAGGAAACAGCGATTCTTATCCAAAACAAGGATGAGGATACGATACAGGAGATGTATGAACTGGCCCATCAGCTGAAAGAAGAGGTTTACGGAGACCGTATCGTGTTTTTCGCGCCGCTTTATATCAGCGATGAATGCGCGAACAACTGCAAATATTGTGGTTTCCGCGCAAGCAACACGGTGATGCACCGTAAGACGCTTAGTATGAATGAAATCGAGCAGGAAGTGCGGATCATGATAGAGGAAGGCCAGAAACGTACTGTACTCGTTTATGGCGAATCTCCCGCAACCGAAGTGGATTTCATGTGCGATACGATCAGAAAAGTCTACAGCGTAAAAACACAGCACGGTGAAATCCGCCGTGCAAACATTAACTGTGCGCCGCTCACTGTCGATGAATTGAAAAAACTAAAAGAAGTTGGCATTGGCACCTTCCAGGTTTTTCAGGAAACCTACCACCATGAAACTTATCGTAAAATACATCCGGCCGGGACCATCAAGGGGCATTACCGTTGGAGACTCTACTGTATGGACAGGGCACGGAAGGCCGGTATCGACGACAACGGGATCGGCGTTTTATTCGGCCTGTACGACTGGCGTTTTGAAGTCATGGGCCTTCTGTACCATACCATTTATTTGGAGGAAACATTCAACGGTGTGGGACCACACACGATTTCATTCCCCAGAATCACTCCGGCGACCGGTACGCCATTCTCCGATCACTCCGAGTATGCGGTCAGCGACAGCGACTTCAAAAAACTTGTTGCCGTCTTGCGCCTGTCCGTCCCATATACCGGCATGATTTGTACTGCACGTGAACCGGAAAAAGTGCGTAGGGAGGTAATCTCGTTTGGGGTTTCACAGATCGATGCTGGAACGCGCATTGGCGTCGGTGCTTATGCACAGTCCAAGGATGCAAACCAGCTTCCCGACAAAGAGCAGTTCTCCATTGCTGATTCGCGTGCACTGGATGATGTTGTCGGCGAAATATGCGATATGCAGTTTATCCCCTCTTTTTGCACGGCATGCTACCGTGCAGGCCGTACGGGAGAACATTTTATGAAGGTCGCAAAATCCAGGTTCGTACATAACTACTGCATACCGAATGCGATTTTCACGCTGAAGGAATACCTGCTCGACTATGCGTCGGATGAAACAAGGGCCAAAGGCGAAAAAGTTCTCAAACAGCATGTCGAGCGGTTTAAAGGCGATCCAGTCTACGACACGATACTTGAGAATTTAAAGCGGCTGGAAAACGGCGAACGTGATTTACGCCTGTAGGAGAAGTCTATGGATTTAAGTCTAAAAGACCCGGAAGGATTCTCAAAATGGATGAATTCAGCCGGAAGAAAGGAACTTTCCGAGATTATCCAGTATTTTTTTGAGGAAGCAACAGCAGAAGAATGGTCGGTGATGTCCTCTTATGCAAATGAGCTGCGGGAAAAGTATTATGGCAGAAAGGTTTACTTTCGGGGGCTGATCGAGTTTTCCAGCTTTTGCAGGAACGATTGTTTCTACTGCGGACTTTGCAGAAGCAACCGAAGTGTCAAAAGGTACCGTTTGACGCCGGAGGAAATTCTTGATTGCTGCCGGACGGGCTATGATCTGGGTTTTCGCACCTTTGTGCTGCAAAGCGGCGAGGATAAGTATTTTACAGACGCGCGGCTGTGCAACATCATATCAGGGATCAAGGAGTTTTTTTCGGATTGTGCGGTGACCCTCTCAATAGGAGAGCGAAGTTTCGCTTCCTATAAACACCTATTCGATGCTGGGGCTGACCGGTACCTTTTGCGTCATGAAACGGCCGATCAGTCCCATTACGTCAAACTACATCCGCCGGAACTCAGCTTAAAAAATCGCAAACAGTGCCTATATCATCTAAAGGAGATCGGCTATCAGGTCGGAGCCGGCTTTATGGTAGATTCCCCTTTCCAGACCTTCGATACACTGGCGGAGGATTTTCTGTTTCTGAGGGAACTGAAACCCCAAATGATCGGCATCGGTCCGTTTATTCCACAAAAAGATACAAGGTTTCGAGGTTACTGCACGCCGTCCTCCGGCCGGACTTTGACCTTGTTGTCGCTTATCCGGATTATGTTGCCGAAAACATTGCTGCCCGCTACAACAGCGCTCGGCACAGTTGACCCTCTGGGGCGTGAAAAAGGTCTGAAAGCCGGCGCCAATGTCGTTATGCCTAATCTTTCCCCGGTTAAGCACCGCAAGGATTATGACATATATGATCACAAAATTTGTATCGGTGAAGAGGCGGCCGAGTGTCTTTCTTGTCTTGCACGGCGTATTACGTCAGTCGGTTATATACCTGATTTTTCACGCGGGGACTATATAGACTTTTTGGGAAAGGATTCATCATGCGGATAGAACAAGATATGCTGGGTGAGATGCAAATCAGTGACGGCGCGTATTATGGAATTGACATTGCGAAAACTGAATGGTAGCTTCACCCTGGCAACGGTCCTAACCGGATACATCGGTTAGGATAAGGCATCAGAAGTCGCCGCCCTCTGCCGAAAAACAGGCAGACCGGTAGAGGAAATCGTCTTAGAACAACGTCTGATGGATAAACAGACGCTGGATGAAATTTTAAAACCGGAACGGCTTACGTCACCTAGAGCCGCAATGGAAAAGGAGAAAAGGGCAATGGAAAATATGAACGCAACACCTATGGCAAGCCGGTTTGCTATAGGGCTTTTCGGAAAACGGAATGCCGGGAAATCCTCTCTTATCAACGCTATCACCGGGCAGGACATTGCGATTACTTCCGATGTGCCGGGGACGACGACGGACCCCGTTTACAAAGCCATGGAGCTTTTGCCGATCGGGCCGGTCGTATTGATTGATACCGCGGGACTCGATGACGTGGACGGACTTGGAGCGCTACGTGTTGAGAAAACCTATGAAGTTCTGCGGAAATGCAACCTCGCAATTGTTGCCGTTGATGTGCAGTTAGGAATCTCGGAGTTTGAGGCGGAATTCATTGAACAACTCAAGCGAAGGAAGGTCCCGTCCGTTTGCGTACTGAATAAATGTGACAAAGGAGTGCTGGACGCGGGCGAACTTGAGAAGCTGAAAGAGCTTACCGGGATCCCGCTGATATGCGCAAGCACAATAAACGGATTTGGGATTGATGAAATAAAAAAGCAAATCATTGCAAATTCTGGATTTGAGGATGCGGAACCGGCGCTGGTCAGCGATTTGATCCACGCGGGTGACATTGCCGTACTCGTGACACCCATCGACAAGTCGGCTCCCAAAGGCAGGCTGATACTTCCTCAGCAACAGACGATCCGCGATATCATCGAAAGCGATGCGATAGCGGTCATAACAAAAGAGCACGAGCTTAAGCTAACGCTCGAACGTTTAAACACGCCCCCCACTATCGTGATTACGGATTCACAAGCCTTTCTTAAAGTGTCCGCGGACACCCCTCCTGAGATTCCCATGACATCGTTTTCAATTCTATTCGCACGGCAAAAGGCGGACCTCGCGGAAATGGTACGAGGTGTCAGGGGTATTGAGAGGCTGGCTCCTGGGGACAAGGTTCTCATTGTCGAGGGTTGTACCCATCACCGTCAGTCGGATGACATCGGTAAAGTAAAAATCCCGCGCTGGATACGCCAGATCGCGGGCGGGGGAATTGAATTTGAATGGGCAAGCGGTGCCTGTTTTCCAAAGGATATCTCCGGATATGCCGTGATCATCCACTGCGGCGGCTGTATGTTGAACCGCAGGGAAATGCAGTACCGAGTGGAAAAAGCACGGGAACGTGGCACATCAATCACCAATTATGGAATATTGATCGCATACATAATGGGCATTCTCCCAAGGGCATTAAGGCCCTTCCACGCCGCAAGTCTGGCTTTGGAAGAAACTGAGCCGGTTGAATAAGCATCCCCGTGACTCCGGCCACAACCTTGTTAAATATGCATGCGTTTGGCCAGTTCTGCCTTGATATTTTCCCCTTGAAAGATCAGGATCGCAGACAGGAATATGATGCTGATGGCAACAGAGATTACGGAAGGGTATAGTACATGAATCCAGTCAAACAAGAGGAATATTACCGGAATGATGCCGAGAAGGCCATCTAACAAAAAATAAGTGATGTAATCCCTGGCCCTGAGTTTCATAATTTTCGCCGTTACATACAGCACGAACATGGCGGAAACAAACAAAATAGGAACAACAAAGTCCAGGGACCAGCCCCGCCAGCCGGTTCCCCAGTCCCAGACAACACTAAGAAAAGATAAAATGGTTACCTGCCACATGATATTCTTGGTAATATGATGTCTTTTCTTAATGACGATAATTAAACTCAACCACATGCTGATGAGACCGAATAAAGCGAAAACGGGCCAGTTTATAGTCGAGGGAAATAACGCATAGACCATAAAACTGACGACCAGAGCAACGACAGAGACAAAAATCATAATCCGCAGGGCCAGATGCCGTTCATAGAACGGAGGAACCACCGGATAAATTTCCTGCTGACCGCAGGCACCATTGTCTCCCGGCAAAATATTTCCACATAGGGGACAATCCTTTTTATTACCGCGTATGCGGACCTGGCAGTGGCTGCAATATTGCATAAAAATGATCCTCTCTGTTTACTCAATTAAAGATTGCTTGTAATCTCAATGTCGATGCCTTTTTCCGAAAGGAACTCAAAAAAAGTTCGTTGGATTTCAGTCTCCTGGAAGGGTGAACTAAAACTCACAGACAGCCTGTCATTGTAGGAGCATATGCTGATATGAGGCATTCTGGCGCTGCTGCAAAGACTAAACTGCCGAATATAGCGTTTGAACTCTTCTGGAAGCAAGATTTGACCGATATTTGTTACCGCCGCAGTGATCCCCCTGTCAGCGATTTTGCTGGCAAAGCGTAGGGAATAATCCTTGAAAGGCAAAGGAATAATCCGGGTCAAAAGATTCTTTTCAATCGACATTAATTGATTTAAGCGTTGATTTAAGCTTTCTGCAGTAAGCTCTTTCTGAAAGTCCCCGCTTACGCCTTGAATCACGTCTTGAAAATCGGAGCTTTCTTGGCCAAAGGCATAACCAATATTCATCGTACTAAAAAAATTTCTGGTTGTTTCCGATTCAAAAAAATTCCGCAAGTTAATCGGGACGGACAAAACAACAGGATCATTCTTCGTGCGTACCGGCCTTTCTTTATGTAGGGCATAAATAAACAAGGCAGCAATAAAAACAGTCAAAGTAACATTGTATTTATGTGCTAATCCCAAAGCTGCCTTGACAGACATCGAACCTTCAATTACCTTTACTCTGTTTTCATCCAGCCTTGTTCCGCGGACATGATAAGTCCGGACCAATTTCACCTTGTTCGGGTTATCCATCAACTTCAGGATATCCAAATCCCGGCCTTCAAAATACCTGCCGAAACTGTCATCCATTTTTTCGCTGATCGAGGCGTTTGGCTTGAATTCAGGGATTTGGTCCGCAAAGGCTTCCTTATGCCGCAGACGGATATAATGATAGACCAGAGTTTTCATGAACCAGAGTGCCCCTGTACCGTCAGATAAAGCATGAAAAATTTCCACATTGATTCTGCTGTGGTAATAGGACACCCGGAAAAGCAAATTTTTTCTGTCATCAAGATAAATCGGCGCACAGACTGGGTCAGACTCCCTTTCAACTACAGGATGCAGGTCGCTGGTCTGAAAATAATACCAGAATACACCTTTCCTTAAAATGGATTTGTAAAATGGAAAATAATCCATCGTGATATTTAAGGCTTCCTGTAATATTTCAGCATCTACAGCTTCATAGAGTTCACAGGCCAGCCGGAATACTTTCGTGTCTTTATTGCCGCATGTTGCCGGAAAGATCTTAGAGGCATTATCCAGTCTTGTCCACTCAACGCTCTTTCGCTGTCTCATTCGATCACCTTTCTGATATCGTACTATGTTAACTTTAATATTAAGGTTAATAATGACTAGCCATCTAAAAAAGAATTGATCACCTTATAGCATGTAATGAGGTGCTCTGTGTTCCATGCCAGCGAGAAGAAGCCATGAACCGCGTCTTTCATTCGGTATAACCTGACGTCGTTGCCGGATTCCCTCAAACGTATTCCATAAGCCTCTCCCTCATCGCGGAGCGGATCAAATTCAGCCGTGATAATCAGTGTCTGGGGCTGATTCGATAAATCTTTGGCTAAGAGTGGTGCTACGTAAGGGTTGTTGCGGTCTTCTTCTCTTTGGACATATAGATCCATATAATCCTGAATGCGTTTGGCGGTTAATATATAATCTGTACCATTTTCCCGAATAGACGGAAATGGGGAACTGGGGCTATGATCAATGTAGGTCGCGGGATAGATCAATATTTGACGGGTAGGCAGAAATTCGCCCCTGTCTCTGGCCATCAAAGATACGGCTGCTGCCAGATTACCGCCCGCACTGTCCCCAATCAAGGTAATATCCTTGGGGCTGCATTGCAGCAGATCATGCCGTAAGAATAACTCTCTGGTAACATGATAACATTCCTCAATGCCGGCAGGGAAAGGGTTCTCCGGCGCTAAAAGATAATCTACGGAAATAACCGTATGATGGGTCTGATTTGTCATTTTGGCACAGACATGGGTGTAAGAATCAATATCTCCAGTAACCCATCCTCCGCCGTGAAAGAAGATTAGAACTCCGGAGACTTCCTGCTTTTCAGGACGAAAAATGCGCACGGGGATTTCTCTTGAGCCAACAATGATCTTATGATCCAATAAATGGTACAACGGCTTAAAATACGGATGTACAACCTTTTGGACTTTCCGGTAGATCCTATAGGTCTTCTTAATATTTACATCCGGATAGGAAAGTGCCTTTAAAAGTCTTCTTTTGAAGCGTTTCATTCAACGACCTCTCTTTCGTGCTATCCTATCCTGACTCCATTATAATCGAAAATCACAAGTATAGCGATTTGAATTCCATTGAATTCGAACCCAAAAAAAATTATTCATAAAATAAGAAAATAGGAGCAAAATAACCCAAAGAAATACCAGACAGCATGTATTATCTGGTCTTTTCTTTGGGCAACTTTTGCGGTCAGCTGGCTCTTACTTGCTTCTTTTAAAAGCCAATAAAATCAGTTCTTCATTGTTTGCTTTGTATTGAGAATTCAGGGTTGATTCAGCTTGTTTGACCTGATTTAGCTGATTCTGATCAAGTTGAGCAAAATCCATATGCATGAGATTGTCCACGGTTTTAGACCTCCTTAAATTAAAAGCGGTGTTCATATAAGTCAATCCCGCCCAATATCATATGGGCCAGACCAAACCCGATAATCCCTGCACTGATTAGGGGATATACTTCTCTTTTGCTCATACCATTTTTTTTCATATCTTTGACCCTCAAGGCAACACCGGCTGCTGTGACTGCAGTTCCTAATGCGCTTGGTATCAAGCCTTCTCGCATCGTCATTCCCTCCTAAATTAAATTCTGTCTTTATCTTTAACCAAATTAGAAAATTTTATTAGCTTTTCAAATGAAATTTTTTGACAATAATTAATAAAAAACTTTAATATTAAATAGAAAAATACCCCTGCGTCCAGGGGCATTAGATAAGTTTGCGCCAAGTCTAATTAAATATGTATCTCTTCAGCCTACTTTAGCATAATGAAATATTGATGGTCAATAGATTTTGCCAAGTACTGGATATGAATAAAAAATATTTTACTAATTACAGAAAAAGGTATAAAATGGTACTTGTTGTAAATACGCCCGATTAGTCATTCCGGCTGTTTTCTGGCCCAGCGGTTGCTATCCCGGAGACGGTATTTTTCCATCATTTCTTCAAAGGATTTTTCAAGGTCTATCTGAAGCGAATTGGCCATACATATGATGATAAACAGAATGTCGGCCATTTCCAGCGCAAGATCACCTTCCTGCTCGGACGGTTTCTTGGGTTTTTCTCCGTAATGGTGATTAACCTCCCTGGCCAGCTCACCAACTTCTTCGATCAGCCGGAGCATCATCGAAGAGGGCTGCCAGTAACCTTCTTCGAATTGGGAAATCCAATTATCGACTTCTTTTTGCCAATCTTTGATATCCATCGCAAACAGTACTCCCTTGCAGTTTATTATAAGCTCAATTTTAAGGGAATTTTTCCTGTCGGGCAAGGAATTTAGGGATTAATGTAGAATCATGATCCATTGATATATTTTTCAAGGAGTGAGACAGTGGCATATCTGCAGACATTTGCACAAGTGATTGAATGGAAAGATTTCGTAGATATTGTCGTTGTCGCGATCATTATCTATCAATTGCTTATGCTGATTAAAGGAACAAGGGCCGTCCAATTAATCAAGGGTCTTTTTGTGTTTATGGTCATTTCTTTGATTGCAAGACAGCTTGGACTTACAACGCTGAACTGGATGGTGGACAATGTCTGGACCATGTTGGTTGTTGCGCTGCCTGTCGTTTTTCAGCCTGAGTTAAGAAGGACCCTGGAACAGATTGGCAGAGGTAAGTTTATTACCATGCACCCGGCGACAACCGGACCTGAGGAATATAAGAAGCTGATCGAGGAAATTGTCAGGTGCAGTCAGGTTTTATCACAAAGTCGCATTGGCGCTCTGATCGTCCTTGAAAAAACGACCGGGATTCAGGAATATGTTGAGACCGGTGTTAAAATTGACGGAGTTGTCTCTTCAGAATTCTTGGTCAATCTGTTTATTCCAAAATCGCCGCTCCATGACGGTGCGGTGATTATCCGTGGGGATAGAGTTGCGGCCGCAGGCTGTTTTTTGCCTTTGACCCAGGATAACGGGCTGCAGAAGGATTTAGGGACCAGACATAGAGCTGCTCTAGGGCTTTCAGAGGTATCAGATGCGCTGGTTATCATTGTATCTGAAGAAACTGGTGCCATTTCTACGGCTAAAAACGGTAGGCTCACCCGCTTCCTTGATGAAAAAAGCCTGCGGGATCTTTTGAAGAATGAGATCCTGGTCGAAAAAGCTTCCGGGCACAATCTGTTCCGAAGAGGTGACAACAATGCCAATACGTGATATTCTACGGCGAAACCTTGGATATAAAGTGATTTCTCTCATCCTGGCGATTGTCTTCTGGGTGTGGCTGACCAGTCAGAGTAACGCCACACTTTTTAACAAAAATATTATTCCCGTCCAGCTGGTAGCTTACAACCAGCCCTCCAATATTGCGATCATAACGCCGATTCCGACAATTACCATTCGGATCGACAGTTCTTCTCAGGAAAGCAGCACCAACCCGGTTGCCTATGTTGACCTTAAAGACGCTGTGGCTGGAGAATCAACGTATGATGTCCAAATTAATGCACCCGAAGGTGTCAAAGTTGAAGAAATCAGCCCGAAATCAGTGACACTGAAGCTGGACCAACTCGAAGACAAGATCGTAAAGGTTGAGGCAAATGTTACAGGTGAACCGGCTTCCGGCTACGAGGCAGGAGAGATGCTGTTCACACCCTCGGTGGTGAACGTGCGCGGACCTGCCTCCATCTTGGCGAATCTGGAGAGTGTCATCGTCAACGTTGATTTCACCGGACTCACCGAAAGCAAAAGTGTCGTTAGACCTGTTACTTATGAGGATATTGAAAACAAGGGGATTTTTGCAGCTGATCCTTACTACAAGTCGCTGCAGGCCTTTCCTGATACTGTCGAAGTGATCATGCCTGTTTACCCGAAAGGGAATGCGAGCAAGACCGTGTCGCTCCGGGTAGCGACGAAGGGGACACCCGCAGATGGAATGGAAGTACGGCTCGTGACTCCGCTTCCATCGCAGATTAAGCTTGTAGGGGCAGAGAAAAAGCTTAAGGCAATTCAATATTTAAACCTTGGAACCGTTGATATCAGCGGCATCACCAGTACCAAAGCGATTGATATTTCCCTGAATTCGATTACGCTGCCGGAAGGAGTGTTCTTCAGTCAAGGGACGAAAATCAGTGTGATGGTTTATGTCGATGCCAAAGCTGTGAATGAAACCATCAAAGGGATACCTGTCGGGATCAAGAATATTCCCGACGGTCTGGCAGCAGATATCGTCTCACCCATTGATATCAAGGTCAGTGGGTATCCGGATATCCTCGCGGCGCTGCAACAGGGGGATATTTCTGCCTGGGTAGATGCCAAAGGTTTGAAGGAAGGTACTTACTCCGATACGACGGTGCTGTGGGAAGTTCCTTCCGGGGTAACCATGGTGAGCGTACCCAAAGTGCAGCTTGTTCTGAAGGCAAGCGCAGCTGCTTCTGGAGATAACAAAGAATAGAGTTGGATAGATTGAATCTGATTTGGTTGGACATAAAGCTGCCTGTGGACCAGGATGATGCGGAACTGCCGGATATTCTGGCCCGCAGATTAAAAGTGACACGCGAAAAGATCAATAATCTGCGGATACTGCGGCGTTCTGTTGACGCACGCCAAAAGCCGGAGCTTTTTTTTGTTTATACCGTTGAGTTTTCTGTGCAAATTTCCGGGCCGGAATTAAGAAAAGCAATGGCTCATTATCCACGGCTGAAAGAAAAAGTGTTTGTCCAAAAGTACCCACTAAACAACTGTCCGAATTCCAAACTTACTTCCCGGCCGATTGTGGTGGGGACAGGACCTGCCGGATATTTTGCTGCGTTGGCCCTGGCTAGGAAAGGCTACAGGCCACTGGTACTGGAACGTGGAGACAAAGTTGAAGATAGGAGCGTAGCAGTTGAACGCTTCTGGAATACAGGAACCCTCGATTCGGAGAGTAATGTCCAATTTGGGGAAGGCGGTGCCGGGACATTTTCCGATGGCAAGCTGACCACCCGGATTGATGACCGAAGAGTACGGGAAGTATTGGAGAATTTTGTGGAATTCGGAGCCAACCCCGAAATTCTGTATGCAGCTAAACCACATATAGGGACTGACATACTGAAGAAGGTCGTCGCCGCAATGCGGGCTAAAATTGAAGCTTTGGGCGGTGAGGTGCTCTTCCGGACCAAAGTGACCGGTTTGAAAACCGTCAATAATCAACTGGAGGCTGTGGAGATCGATGGTGCGGAGACGATCCCGGCAGAAACGGTGATTCTGGCAGTCGGACACAGTGCCCGAGACGTTTATCAGTTCCTGAAGGTTCTGGGCGTGCAGCTAGAAGCGAAGCCTTTTGCGGTCGGCCTGCGAATTGAGCATCGGCAGGAATATGTCAACCTGACCCAATATGGGATCCCTTTCCACCCTCGGCTAGGTCCGGCAGACTATCAGCTGACCTATAAAGATATAAGCAGCGGCCGAGGCGCTTATACGTTTTGCATGTGCCCCGGCGGACAGGTGATTGCCTCTTCTTCCGAAGACGGAGGGATTGTCACCAATGGGATGAGTAACTTTTCCAGGGAAACTACCATTGCGAACAGTGCAGTTGTTGTGACAGTCAGTCCGGAGGACTTTGCCTCTAGTGATCCATTAGCAGGGATTGACTTCCAACGGGAATGGGAGCAGAAGGCTTTCCAGGCCGGAGGAAGGAATTACTGTGTGCCCGCTCAATCCGTACAGGATTTTTTACGGAATCAGCTGACAAAAAAATTTTCGCTTGTACCGACGTACCGGCCAGGATATACATCCGTGGATCTGCATACAATTTTGCCGTATGAAATCGGCAGCGTGCTCGAGAGAGCCCTGCTGGCCTTTGATCAGAAAATGAGAGGTTTTGCCGGTGCCGAAGCTACACTTTCCGGAGTCGAATCTAGAACGAGTGCGCCTGTCAGGATCCTGCGAGATGAATCAGGCCAGTCTGTAAACCTGAAAGGTCTGTTTCCAGCAGGAGAAGGAGCTGGGTACGCCGGTGGGATCACCAGTTCGGCGGTCGACGGACTCAGGGCCGCCGAAAAGTTAATGGCGCAATATGCACCCAAAGAGTAAGATAGATCAGAGAAATGCAGCAATGTAGAGAAGAATTTAAACCAATTAAGCAGTATATATAACCTTAAGTTGGCTGGAAATGAAAGGGGAGCTGGGATTTGGCCAGACTTTTTGGAACGGATGGAGTCAGAGGAAAAGCAAATACGGAGCTTACACCGGAGCTTGCCTTCAAGCTTGGAAAAGCCGGAGCGTATGTTTTGGGAAAAGGGCAGGAAAAAGCCAAAATTGTCATTGGCAAGGATACCCGGATATCCGGAGATATGTTGGAGGCAGCACTGGCAGCGGGTATTTGTTCGATGGGAGTCGATGTACTGAAGGCCGGAGTCCTTCCAACGCCGGGCGTTGCATTTTTAACGCGGACGCTCAAATCAAGTGCCGGTGTTGTTATTTCGGCGTCGCATAACCCTTATGAGGACAACGGTATTAAATTTTTTGCCGGAAGCGGATTTAAACTTTCGGACGAGTTGGAAGATGAAATTGAAGATACATTAAAAAGGATTGATGAACTGGAATTGCCTTCAGGCAGCGAGATCGGCAGTATTGTGGAAGTCGAAAATGCGTCGGAGAAATATAGCACATTCCTGAAAAAAACCTCCGTATCACTTAAAAATCTTAAAATTGTCCTAGACTGTGCCAATGGCGCAGCCTTTGAAGTGGGCCCAAAAGTACTGGCCGATCTCGGTGCCGAGGTTATACCGCTCTACAACCAGCCTGACGGGATCAATATTAATGTCCACTGCGGTTCGACGCATCCGGAAGTGCTCGCCAAAGAAGTATTGCAGCATGGTGCTGACCTCGGGCTGGCCTGCGACGGGGATGCGGACCGGATCATCGCGGTTGATGAGAACGGCAATATTCTTGATGGGGATATGATCATGGTGATCTGTGCACAAGCTCTGAAGGAGAAAGGGAAGCTGGCCCATGATTCACTGGTCGTAACCGTGATGAGCAACATGGGACTGCATAAAGCTCTCCGCAAAGCGGGTATCCGAATCCTTGAGACCAAGGTTGGGGATCGCTACGTCATGGAGAAACTGCTGGAATCTGGTACGGTCCTCGGTGGGGAACAGTCCGGCCATCTTATTTTTCTGGAACACAATACGACGGGAGACGGATTGCTCTCGGGTCTGCAGTTGCTGTCCGTATTAAAAGAGAAAAAAGCTAAGCTGTCCGAGCTGGCCAAACAAATGAAACGATTCCCGCAGGTCCTGGTGAATACCAGTGTCGGGAGCAAAGACAAAATTATGGAGAATGAGCAAGTGAACCTGAAGATCAGAGAGATTCAGGAAAACCTGGGTGAGGACGGCAGGATCCTTGTTCGTCCGTCCGGTACGGAGTCCCTAATCCGGGTTATGCTGGAAGGACCGGACCAGCAGGAATTAACCAGGTTGGCCGAAGAAGTCGTTAAGGTGGTCAGGCTTGTCGATCAGAATGACCTTGGCTGAACGGAGTTAGAACCCTTTGACGGAAAACGTAATAGAATAAAAATGTAATAGACCGGCACCAACTAAGTTTTCTTTCAGATAATCTTCAGATAATCCATATAGAAAATAGGTCTGTACCTATTTTCTCATATGGATTATAATAGGAAAGTCAGAAGCATTGCCGGTCTATTACACTGATAGATAATTGACTATTTATAAGGAGATGGTTGAAAAATAGGCTGCAGGGATTAAAAAAATGAATAGTGGACGATTTTGACGGTTTACAGTACAAAGTTTACACTGCGGATTTTTCCGCACAGAAATGTAGCGCCAGAACCCATTCAGGGTTGACGAGGAAGAGGTTAATCGAAGTTTTCGGCGGGTGCCTCTCGGTGGCTTGTCATCGTTAGATTTGCTGTAAATCCGGAAAGCAATTTCCGGGACAAAAAGCGGATCAAACAGGAAGAAGGTTTTCTTTGCGGAATACCTTCAGTTGTTCGTGCTTTCCTGAGTCCGATTGCGAAGAAATTGGAAAAGAAGTCACGAACAGGTTAACAGGCTTGACTTGTTTTGATTGTCTCGCCTTGTTATATCTTCTCTTGCTTTATGTTGATAGGTTAGAAATCTATAGCCGTCCTTTACGGCTATTTTTTATGGCTAACAGAAATATAATGTTATAGGAACACGTCATAACCGAATGAGATGAAACTAAATTATTTGAATTTGAAACGAGGAGAACAGAAACATGTGTGGTATCGTAGGATATTTTGGAGAGAAATCGGCTGTTCCGATTCTGGTTGAAGGTCTAAAAAAGCTTGAATATAGGGGATATGATTCCTCAGGCATAGCGGTCATGGAAGAAGGCGGGATCCGGATCACCAAGAGTGTTGGGAAACTTGTCAATTTAGAGGAGAAGCTGAGCAATCGCTCTTACAATGCAAGAATTGGAATCGGCCATACCCGGTGGGCGACGCACGGCAGACCGTCTGATGTCAATGCTCACCCTCATATGGACTGCCATGGAGACTTTGCCGTTGTACATAACGGAATTATTGAGAATTATCTCGAGCTTAGAGAATGGTTAACTGCGGAGGGTCATCTTTTCCGTTCCGAAACGGATACGGAAGTACTGGCCCACCTAGTCGAACATTTTTATGAAGGAGACCTTCAGGATGCAGTCAAAAAAATGCTGGCCAAGGTAGCAGGGTCCTATGCAGTTGTCGTTCTAAGCTATAAGAATCCCAATGTTATGATTGCAGCCCGCAAAGACAGTCCATTGATTGTCGGTATCGGAGATGGAGAATATTTCGTCGCGAGCGATATCCCGGCAGTGCTTAAATACACGAGAAAGACGTACATCATGGAAGATGGAGAAATGGTGACCGTCTCGGACGAAGGTTTGAAGTTCTGTAATTTTACGACAGGCGAATGTATTGAAAAGAGTGTCTTTGAAGTCACCTGGGATGCCGTGGCAGCCGAAAAGGGCGGTTACGAGCACTTTATGCTGAAAGAGATTTTTGAACAGCCGAAGGCCCTGCGGGACACGTTGGCCGGAAGACTGAATCACGACCATGTTGTGCTGCAGGAAGTGGATCTTACCCCGAAAGAGGTTGCTTTATTTAATAAAGTAGCAATTGTTGCCTGCGGAACTGCGTATCATGCCGGACTGATCGGCAAAGGGTTGATTGAACACTGGGCTAAAATACCGGTCGAAGTCGATATTGCTTCAGAATTCCGATACAGAGCCCCTTTGATTGATGATAAAACCCTGGTCGTTGTAATCAGCCAGTCGGGAGAAACGGCCGACACCCTGGCAGCTTTGCGAGAATCCAAAAAGAAGGGAGCCAGAGTTATCGCGATCACCAATGTCGTCGGCAGCTCCGTGGCTAGGGAAGCACACGATGTGATCCACACCTGGGCAGGACCGGAAATTGCCGTGGCCTCGACGAAGGCTTATACGACCCAGATCGAAGGAATGATCCTGCTTGCACTTTATCTTACGCAGGCCAAAGGAACCATGCCAAAGGAATGGATCACAGAGATTATTTCCGAGCTCGGCAAAATCCCTGATAAAGCGGAAATTATCCTCAAAGAAGGAGCTGAACGCATTAAGACCCTAGCCAGGTACTTTGAAGAAGTGGGCAGCACATTCTTCATCGGCCGCGGTCTGGACTGGGCAGTTGCGCAGGAAGGTTCCCTGAAACTCAAAGAAATCTCGTATATTCACGCCGAAGCCTATGCTTCGGGCGAATTAAAGCATGGCACACTCGCACTGATTACGGAGGATACCCCGGTTATCGCGCTCGCAACCCAGAGAGACTTGTATGAGAAAACGGTCTCGAATGTGATCGAGGTTAAAGCCAGGGACGCCAAGGTCATCGGGTTTACGTTTAAAGGAAATACCAATTTCCACAAGTCGGTTAATGAAATATTCTATATCCCGGAAACCGCCAATGAGCTTGCTCCACTCTTAACGGTGATTCCACTGCAGCTTCTGTCCTACTATGTTTCCATCGCTAGAGGGAACGATGTCGATAAGCCCAGGAACCTGGCCAAATCAGTGACTGTTGAGTAAGATAAAAAGTATTTTGCGTCATATTTTACTTAAGGCCATACTCCTTTATTTTTCTGTACAATGTTGATTTTGACAAGCCCAGCTCTCTAGCTGCTTCGTCTTTGTTTTTATTCTTACACAAAGCATGCATAATGGCTTCTTTCTGGATATCCCTTAAAGGCAGCGGATCATTGTTTTGTGTTACACTCACGGTGGTTTGCCTGTGTTTGATTTCATTTGGAAGGTCTCCGATATTTAGTATGCCATTCTTGGCTTTAAAGACCGCATACACCATCGCATTTTTTAACTGCCTGATGTTCCCGGGCCAGGTATATTCAACGAGCGCTTTGTAGACCTCAAAACTTAATTTGGGTGGTTCACATTGTATTTCTCTACTGATCTGATCCAAAAAATGATGTGCGAGCAGGAGAATATCCTTTCCCCTGTCCCGCAGCGAGGGGATGTCGATCGCTAAAACGGATAAACGGAAATACAAATCGCTTCGAAATGTTTTTTCCTGTACCATTTGAAACAGGTTCTGATTAGTCGCGGCGATAAGTCTGAAGTTTACCGTGGTGTACTTACTGCTGTTAATCCTGACGACTCTTTTGTCCTCAAGGACACGTAATAGTACAGGCTGGACTTCCAAGGGCATATCCCCGATTTCATCCAAAAACAAAGTCCCACCATTGGCAGCCTCTATTTTACCGGGCTGACCGTTTTTGTTGGCTCCGGTAAAAGCACCCCCTTCATAACCGAACAATTCACTTTCGATTAAATTCCTAGGTATAGAAGCACAATTAAGGGCGACAAAAGGTCCCCCGGGACAGTAATCATGATGAATTGCCTGAGCGAATATCTCTTTCCCTGTCCCGCTCTCACCATTCAGCAGAACATTATATGTAGATTTGCTGATATTCCTAGCAAAATCAATGGCTTGTACAATAGGCCAACTTTTCCCGACAATGGCTTCAAAAGTATGGATGGTGTCTTGATTAAGTTGAGATTGTTTTTCAATTCTTTCTTGAGATAACATGAAAATTACGGCTCCTTTTGTTTTGTCGATTAGATACTTAGGGTCAATATTATCATTATCTGAAAATTATGTCAATTCAAATTTTACCCAAATATCATAATAATCTATCAATAAAATTTGCTTTGTCAGACACTTAAGTAATATAATTATCTGGAAAAACCTGTTACTGGGTAAGGAGGTCATCGCATTGTCAACCTATCATGCAGCAGCATGGATGGTGCCTGCAGAAAGCGGTTTAAAAAAGAAACATATTCAGAAGGTGCTCGCCCTTTTACCGGAGGACTGTGAACTGGTCCCGTTTGAGATTCATGGCAATAACTCCTCGGCTTATGGTTTTGCAACCATTGAGGTTATTGACGAAGAAGAAAACGGTCTGGAGACAATCATCGATTTGCTGGAACCGCTTGTTGAAGACTGGACGGAGGATTCTTCCGATTGCACATTAGACCTGCCGGGCGGAAAACAGATCTATATCGGCTGTGACTACCGTACAGTAATGATTAACGGAGTAGATCCGGAACAGCACAGTCATCATCATTAAAACCAACTTAAGAGTAACAAGATACAGATATGATGGAACAAAGTCAAGATCTTTAGTTAGGCTACGGAACTAATTGCTGAGCGGCTAAAGAAAAAAGGAGGAAATCTGATTCCTCCTCCTGTAGGATTTTATGTTAAAGACTTTCGCTTAAGCAATATATTCCTTCGGCATAACTGAACTGACGTTATCCGAGGGTGATTACTTTTTCAGCCTGGGCCATAATATCCATATTCAGGTACATGTTACCGATTTCGCCTACCTTGACCTGATCCTTAAGGTTGTAGAAATCCAGGCAGATGCCACAGGCGTAAAGGTTGACCCCTTTCTCGGCTAAACTCTTTAAAATGTTCAGAACCGGGGCATCTTCCGTGACCAGCTTGACGCCTTCGTGCAGAAATAAAATATGAGAGGGCAAATAGTCTCCCTCGCTCAGACTGTAGAGATAGGAATACATTAATTTTTCTCCTAGGATTTCTTCACCTTTACCGAAACCTTTACTTGTGACCAACAATACGTAACCCATAAAAAATGCTCCTTTCGATCCCCAATATTAATTATAAAAAACAAAAAGACAATAGCCATACATATTGAATTTTAAAATTTAACATGATCCCTGCGAACAAAAAATAATCATCAATTCATAGGGACAGCTTTGAGTGGAAGAATGTCATGCTGCTCCAAATACGCTTCAACGCCCTGCTGGTCGGAGCAGGCAATCTGGATCGCGAGCCCGCAGCCCTGGTTAATTGAGGGAGGGACCGGTATCAGGACAAAAGGCCAGCTACCGGAATTTAAAAGATCTTCCGCCTCAAGTGTTTGATGAACGGAACTGAAAACAAGGGCGACATGTTCCGAACTTGTCACATTGAACCTCCCAATATGGTGTTTAAAGCAGCCAATAACGCCACAATATCCGACTCTGTCTGTGAATAATTGATACTGATACGCAATGCTCCGTGATCAATAGTTCCGGCTGTTTGATGGGCTAAGGGGGCGCAATGTAGTCCGGAGCGGGTAACAATATCAAAGCGGCGATCCAACTCCAGAGCCACACTGTCAGGGGTATGATTCCGGAAAATACAGGATACCAGGCCGACTCTCGCATTGATGTCACGGGGCCCAAGAATTTGAATCTCCGGGATATGCTCCAATCCTTCAAGCAGGACAGCCATCAGTTGAAGTTCATGGCTGCGGATCTTAGAGAGGCCCTCATGCAATATGAACTCTACCGCAGCCCCGAGGGCCGCGATTCCCGGGATATTCCTTGTGCCGCTTTCCATCCCTTCCGGCCAAATATTCGGCTGTTCAAGATTCAGGGAATGAAGGCCTGTCCCTCCATAAATCAGAGGATTCAAAAAAAGCTCTGGCCTAGCATAGTATCCGCCAACCCCTTGCGGTCCCGACAGGCTCTTATGGCCGGTAAAGGCTAAAAAATCGATGTGCTGGTCTTCCACGTCAATCGGTATCACGCCAGCAGTCTGGGCAGCATCCACCATAAACAGACAATTATGCGCTTTAGCTATTTGCCCGAGTTGTTTGATCGGCAGAATCGTGCCCAGCACATTCGAAGCATGCGTAAAACAAAGCAAACGGGTATTGGGCCGAAAATTAGATTCCACAATAGCGGGATCCAAAAAACCCTCCCGGCTGCACGGAACAATTGTATAGAAAATTCCGCTCTTTTTGAGATATTCCAGCGGACGGACAACGGCATTGTGTTCAAGGGAGCTGATCAGAACATGATCCCCAGTCTGAAGAAGTCCATGAAGTCCCACATTGAGCGATTCGGTGATATTCTGTGTAAAAACAATTCTCTCAGTGCTTGCAATGCCAAATAAGCGGCTTAAAGCCTTTCTGGTATGAAGAAGCTCCCGCCCGGCGCGCAGAGAAGATTGATTGACACCGCGTCCGGCACTCCCTCCCTGACGCAGAACCCGGTCATGGGTTTCGTAGACCACCTCGGGTTTAGGCCAGGAAGTTGCGGCATTATCAAAATAAAGCAATTCCGTCTCCCCTTATCACATGGATTTAATATGACTTATTTTAGCATAGGGACATTGGATTTGCATCTTCTCCCGACAGAATCTGCTATCTCTAATTCCGATTAGTCCTACTGTCAAGTATTCAAGACATCAATTGATGCCCGAATTCAATAGTCAGTTATAATTCAATTGACGCTCAGGAAGTCAATCGATGTTCTGAACCTAATTGAATAATTATTAATCAAAGATAAACTGATACCAAACCATGATTCCCTGTTAGACATCATCAAGATCGCGGTCAGAGATGATGAAGAAAAGCATGGTCAAAGGACATGAGAGAGGGACCTTATGAAGAAATTTCAAACATTTTGGATTGCCGAAGAACATCAGGGTTTGACTGTCGAGCAGTATTTGAAAAGTATTGCACAATGTTCTGGCAGAAAAATCCAAAAGCTGACCAGAGCAGGCGGAGTACGTCTCAATAAAAGAAATGCTTATCTTCAGAAAAAGATAAAAAGCGGGGACATCTTGGATGTTCTCGTTTTGGAAGATCAGTCCTTTGGGGTTAAGCCTGAGCCGGGATTGATTGACATTTTGTTTGAAGATTCGGCACTTATTATTTTATATAAACCAGCCGGCATGTTGGTGCATCCAGCGGGGCAAACAACCGGCGGAACGCTGGCCAACTATCTAGCGGAGTACTTTCGGGGACATGGAGAGACAATTACCATCCGTCCTTTACACCGTCTGGACCGGGATACTACAGGCTGTGTGGTATTTGTCAAAGATGCACGAACCCAGTCTGAACTGGAAAAACAGTTACAGGATGGAAGACTGAAAAGAAAATATTATGCAGTGGTCGAGGGAAGAATTGAGCCGCCATCCGGTTCCGTTGACGCACCAATCGGATCGCACCCAACACTGCCGAATCGGCGGGCTGTTCGTGATCAGGGGGAGCGTGCGCTTACCCATTACAATACGATCAAGACTTTTAAGAATTATTCCCTGTTGGAGCTTACCCTTGAAACCGGAAGAACGCACCAGATCCGCGTTCATCTCTCCTCCCTTGGCCATCCTGTGCTTGGAGACAGAATGTACGGGAAGCGCTCCTCCCTGATACTCAGACAGGCCTTGCATGCCAGATCCGTCTCGTTTTGCCATCCCGTGGGCGGAAAGTTAATTGAAATACAGGCCCCTGTTCCGACTGATTTGGAAAACCTAATCAGCCATCTTTCTTTATAGTTTTTGGGGAGTGACTTTTACCACCACCAGGTTCTGTAACGGTATCTCGGCCTGTATGTGCCAATAAAAAGGGGAAGCCCCTATCTTGTCTATGATACCGGTCGTTTTGTTTCTTTATCTAAAAGGTAAAAAGGACAAAAAGGATTAAGATGTTTCAAAAATTATGTTAAGATGTTCCTAAGATCAAAAGAAAATTACTGAATGGGGGAGAAAAATGAAAAAGACAGCTATTGTATTAGGAATTATCCTGATTCTAATTATGATCATGGGAGGTTCTTTGATCGGCAGCTATAACAGCCTGGTGACTGCTGATGAAAATGTAAAAAGTAAGTGGAGCCAGGTCGAGAACCAGCTGCAGCGCAGAACGGACCTGATTCCAAATCTTGTGGCAACAGTCAAGGGATATGCTGCGCATGAAAATGAAGTATTTACCGCTATCGCGGATGCGCGTTCGAAACTGGCCGGAGCCCAGACAATCAATGAAAAAGTAGCAGCAGACGATGAACTGAGCAGTGCTTTGTCCAGATTACTGGTGATCGTTGAGAATTATCCGGATCTGAAAGCAAACCAGAACTTCATCGCCCTGCAGGATGAACTGGCCGGGACTGAGAACCGCCTGACAATCGCCCGTCAGGATTACAATGAGGCTGTTCAAACGTTTAATACTTCCATCAAGCGTTTCCCGAAAAATATTATTGCAGGGATGTTTAATTTTGAAAGCTACACTTACTACGAGGCTGAGGAAGGAGCAGAGAAGGCTCCGGTAGTAAACTTTGGCGAGTAGGAGAACAGAAATGGCAAAGAAACTCCTTTCCATATTCCTGGCTGTGTTTTTACTGACGGCAGGGGTTTGCCCTTCTCTGCTGGCATTGACACTGCCGGCCAAGCCGACAATGGATATTTATGTACAGGATTATGCCGGTATGCTGGCAGATGCAACAAAACAGGAAATTCTTAGAATTGCCGCTACTCTGGATGAAAAAACCTCAGCTCAAATTGCCGTTGTGACGGTGGATTCCCTGGAAGGCAGCACGGTTGAGGAGTATGCCAATAAACTGTTTCGGGCCTGGGGCATTGGAGATCAGGAAAAAAATAACGGTGTATTGTTCCTGATCAGCAAAGAGGACCGGAAGCGCAGAATCGAAGTGGGCTATGGTCTGGAAGGTAGGATTAATGATGCCAAAGCCGGTCGTTTCCTGGACCAGTCTACACCGTATTTCCAGGATGGGGACTACGACGGCGGCGTCTATCTGGTGTTTAATCTCCTGGTCGCTGAGATCTGCGAGGAGTATGGCATTGATGATCTAGGGGCATCGGAGGAATTAGCAGCCGAAGAATCATCAGGATTTGATTATGACTGGATTATCATCCTAATTGTGTTCATTGTCATTATTTACCTTAACAGTCGTAACAGAGGCAAGCGGAGCGGCAATTTTCGCGGCCCTTTTGGGGGAGGATTCGGAGGCGGATTTGGAGGAGGCTCTTCCGGCGGTGGTTTTGGTGGTGGCGGGTTCGGAGGGGGTTCTTCTGGGGGCGGTGGATCGTCCCGGGGGTGGTAGAGAAGTGTGCTAAAAGTGTTCGCACAAAGATCATATGAAATATTGTTAGCATGGGTAAGGGGATGCATAAAGTGGGAAAGATTTATAACGGCTTGACGGAACTTATCGGCGGCACGCCGCTGGTAAGACTTCATCATATCTCTGCTGGAATCAATGCGGAGGTAATTGCAAAGATTGAATCGTTCAATCCTGGTGGTAGCATTAAGGATAGGATTGCTTTAAATATGATTCTGGATGCCGAGAAAAAAGGCCTGATGACAAAGGACTCGGTGATTATTGAACCGACTAGCGGAAATACTGGTATTGGCCTGGCTTTTGTCGCAGCGGTCAAAGGGTACCGACTAATCCTGACCATGCCGGAAACAATGAGTGTAGAGAGGCGGAAGCTGCTTCAGGCTTACGGTGCTGAAGTCATCCTAACGTCAGGATCGGAAGGGATGACAGGTTCAATTAAAAAAGCAGCGGAGTTGGCTCAGGAAATCCCCGGATCCTTTATTCCCCAGCAGTTTGAAAATCAGGCCAACCCTCAAATCCATCGGGAGACGACGGCTGAGGAAATCTGGGCCGATACAGATGGCAAAATAGACATTCTGGTTGCCGGAGTTGGAACAGGAGGTACACTTACAGGCATAGGAGAAGTCCTGAAGGTGCGTAAGCCTGAACTAAAGGTGATCGCAGTCGAACCTCAAGGCTCTCCGGTTCTCTCAGGGGGCAGGCCGGGTCCCCACAACCTTCAGGGAATTGGAGCAGGGTTTGTTCCCGGAGTTTTAAACCTTGACCTCATTGATGAAATATTCCAGGTGACGGATCAAGAAGCGTATCAGACGGGCAGAGAACTGGTGAAAAAAGAGGGAATGCTGGTCGGGATTTCCGCCGGTGCAGCCGCTTTTGCCGCCTTGGAAGTTGCCAAACGTCCAGAAAATGAAGGAAAAATGATTGTGGTCATTCTTCCGGATACCGGTGAAAGGTATGTAAGTACTGAAATGTTTCAGGATAAATAAATATAATTGCAAACCAGAAACATATGAACATATGAGCAATCTAAAATATTTAAGGGGAGAAACAATATGAGCAAAAATAACTGGAAATTTGATACGTTGCAGGTTCATGCCGGTCAGGTGCCTGATCCGGTAACAGGTTCCAGAGCCGTGCCCATTTATCAGACGACTTCGTATGTATTTAAGGATACGGATCATGCGGCTAAATTATTCAGCCTGGAGGAATCCGGCAATATCTATACCCGGATGATGAATCCGACGACGGAGGTCCTGGAAAAGAGGATTGCAGCGCTGGAGGGCGGAGCTGCCGCGATTGCAACAGCATCCGGATCGGCCGCTGTCACGTATGCCATCTTAAATATTGCCGGCGCTGGCGATGAGATTGTATCTGCGAATACGTTGTATGGCGGAACCTATAATTTGTTTTCAACGACGCTGGCCAGACTTGGTTTAAAAACCACGTTCGTGAATCCCGATGAGCCGGAAAATTTCCAGACTGCCATCACGAAAAAAACAAAAGCCATCTATATAGAAGCCCTTGGCAATCCGGGCATCAACATTGTCGATATTGAGACTGTGGCTCAAATCGCGCATGAAAATGGTATCCCGCTGATTATCGATAGTACATTTGCATCACCTTACCTTCTCAAGCCGATCGAATTCGGCGCGGATATTGTTGTGCATTCCGCAACGAAGTTTATTGGCGGACATGGTACAACAATCGGAGGACTGATCATTGATTCCGGAAAATTTGATTGGTCGGCAAGCGGTAAATTTCCGGGGATGATCGAACCTGATCCAAGCTACCATGGCTTAAAATACTTTGAAGCACTTGGACCGTTGGCCTATATTTCCAAAATCCGGCTGCAGCTGATCCGGGATACGGGAGCAACGATCAGCCCGTTTAATTCATTCCTTTTGCTTCAGGGACTTGAGACTCTGTCTCTCCGGGTCAGACAGCATGTGGAGAACACCAGGAAAGTTGTTGATTTCCTCCAGAGTCATCCGCGTGTCTCCTGGGTCAATTACCCCGAACTTGAAGGAAACAAATACCATGACTTAGCTAAAAAATACTTTCCCAAAGGAAGTGGTTCGATTTTTACTTTTGGGATTAAGGGCGGTATCGAAGAAGGCAAAAAGTTTATCAATAACCTGGAGCTGTTCTCTTTACTCGCTAATGTCGCCGATGCTAAATCTCTTGTTATTCATCCGGCTAGCACGACTCATGCCCAACTGTCTGAGCAAGAACAGCTTGCTTCCGGCGTGACGCCGGATATGATCAGATTGTCCATCGGTATTGAGGATGCCGAAGACATTATTGCCGATCTGAAGCAGGCACTTGATAAAATCTGAGTGAGCCATAAAGTATTATGTATATGGGACGTAATCTAAGCACTCTTCGGCAAATAGCGCCTTTCTGGCGCTATTTAGCCCTGCTTCACATCCATGTTACGCTTGGGCACGGTTAGATTATATCCCGTTTATATTTTTAGAAGTGATAGATGGTTTCTAGGGTAAGTTAGTCAGGCAAAGATGCATATTGATTCGAAACAAGACCGGCTGATTTCAGGCAGAAGTGAATAAAAGTTTCTGCCCAGGGAGACAGGGTTCTTTTTTTATGGTGGGCAAAATAGAACATTCTTTTCTCGGGCAGTTCAGCAAGTTCATAGGCATTGATCTGTCTGCTTTTGACATAATCCAGAGCGGCTATGCCTGAAATGATTGAGATGCCAATCCCTTCCCTGACACTTTCTTTAAGAGCTTCGAGGTTGTCGCAGTAGCCGGCAACCTGCAAGTCGGAAAGCGTAATACCTGATGTATGCAGCATTTGAACGACATTTGCCTGGGTGCCCGAATCTGACTTCCGAAAAATAAAAGGGTAATCCACCAGTTCAGTAATGGAAATATGATTGTTTAAATGAATGCTGCTGGGTGTGATTAAGACCAGCTTTTCTTGCAGAAAAGGAATAAAAGTTAACTGATCCTCGTGGTATTGTTTACCCAGCACGCCGATTTCGACATCCCCGTTCAACAGCTTGGCTGCAACAATTTCTGAACCGCTTTGGTTAAGGACAAATTGAATTCCTTTATACTCCCCTAAGAATTTGGCCAATAAAGTCGGAATTGCATATTTAGCCGGAACACTACTGGCTGCAATATGCAGATGACCATCAATTTTTGCAGTCCAACCTTTCATTTCCCACAGTGCCCTGTCTTTTACATTGAGTATTTCCCTGGCCCATGGATATAATTTCTCCCCAAAAGGTGTTAAAACAATTTCCTTTCCAAGCCGGTCAAACAGTTTTTGACCAAAGTAGTGCTCCAGATTGCTTATATGCGTACTGACCGTCGACTGGCTTAAAAAAAGACTTTGAGCAGCCTTAGAAAAGCTGTTTTTTTCCGCCACTTGTGTAAAAATCTCCAATTGATGCAATAACATGAAATTCACTCCCTACAGATAGGATAGGCTGTTAGTCTTTGCTTTATCCGTTAGTCCGTTAACGTTAATAATTTTATATTATCGTTATTATCGATAGATATCAATCCTATTTGGAGATAAAAAGTATTTCAAGAAAGATCTGACGCTTGCTATAATAAAGTAATTTAAAAGCTTAAAGCAGAGGGAATTAATGCTTAATCAATTATTGAAAAGTATGCTGGAGGCCCGAAATGAAATGGACAGTGGGTATCGACATCGGATCCGTATCAACCAAAGCAGTTCTTTTTAATGGAGAACAGGTTGATTCAAAAATTATCCCGAGCGGCTGGAGCCCTTCCCAGGCAGGGCAGGAGGTTCTGGAGCGTCTGCTGAAGCCGCAGGAACTGACCCGTGATGATATTAGCTTGCTTGTCGGTACAGGCTATGGTCGTATTCAACAGGGAATGTTTGATAAAACGTTTAGTGAGATTACCTGCCATGCCCGCGGCGTACATTATCTGTTGCCGGAAGCCTGCGGGCTGATTGATATCGGCGGTCAGGACAGCAAGGTGATTGGCTTTGGCGAAAAGGGCAAAGTTGAAGACTTTGTGCTTAACGACAAATGCGCGGCCGGGACCGGAAGGTTTTTGCAAGTAACCGCCCAAACACTGGGTCTGGAGGTTTCGCAGTTATCCGATCTCGCCGAAGATGCCGATCCGGCTGACATCAACAGTATGTGCGCGGTATTTGCCGAATCAGAAATCATCGGTTTGCTGGCGCAGGGCATTACTATCGAAAGTATTGTCGCCGGTTTGTTAAAGTCCATAGCGAAACGTATCAGCGTGATGGCTGGGAAGATCCATTTTCAGGATACCATTGCTTTTTGCGGCGGGGTAGCTCAGAACCAGGTGCTTAAAAACCTGCTTAGTCAGGAAATAGGATGCAGGCTAGCTGTGCCGCCAAGTCCTCAGGCTGTAGGGGCTTTGGGAGCTGCAATCCTGGGCTATGAATTATAAAAGAGGAGGAACAAGAAAAATGCGAGCTCAAACAATGGCTTACTTTGACCAGCTGATCCCTAGTGGGATGGTCATGGCCAAGGAGGCCAAGGAACAAGGCAGAAATGTAGTAGGGTATTATTGTGTATTTTCCCCGATAGAACTCATCGAGGCTGCAGGGGCAGTGCCAGTTGGGCTTTGTGCAACCAAACAGGAACCGATAGCCGAGGCGGAAAAAGTGCTGCCGCGTAATCTCTGTCCACTGGTCAAATCCAGTTACGGCTTTGCTGTGAGCGGGAAATGCCCTTTTTTCCATTTCGCAGACATCGTCCTGGCCGAAACGACCTGCGACGGTAAGAAAAAAATGTACGAACTTTTGGCTGAGCATAAGCCGATGATCGTGCTGGATATTCCGAATAGCTCCAATCTGGAAGACAGACAGGCCCATTGGGTCAAACAAATTTACCGAGCCAGGGATTATTTTGAAAAGAATTTAGATGTCAAGATCAGCAAAGAAAAACTTGCTGAGGTCATCAGGACCTACAACGAGGAAAGAAAGCTTTTAATGGAACTGGTTAGTCTCAATAAATTGCATCCGACTCCGATTTCAGGTACAGACCTGCTGAAGGTGCTGTGGGGAAGAAGCTTCCAGTTCAAACGCGATGAATACACTGCAAAGGTCAAGGAACTGATTGCTGAACTAAAAGAAATGACAGCAAAAGGTGAAGGTGCCTCCCAGCCTTCCGGCAAACGGATACTCATCACAGGCTGTCCGACGGGTACCGGACAGGAAAAAGTTATGCAGGTCATTGAAGAAGCAGGCGGAGCGATTGTACTGCAGGAATCCTGCAGCGGCATTAAAGGTCTGGTTGATCTTGTTTCCGAGGAAATGGATCCGTTTGAAGCCTTGGCTGAAAAATACAGCAAGATCCCGTGCTCCTGCAGTTCGCCGAATACTGGTCGCTTTGAACTGCTGAGCAGACTGGTTCAGGAATACAAAGTGGACGGGGTAGTGGATATCACCCTGCAAGCCTGCCATACGTACAATATTGAGTCTTATTCAATCAAGGAACATTTGAAAAAGAACCATAACATTCCACTTCTGCAGATCGAAACAGACTACAGCGACGCTGACCGCCAGCAAATTAAGCTCAGAGTGGATGCATTCCTGGAAATGCTGTAGAACAGCAAGTTCTTTTCAATTACCGCTAATTAATGAAACCCACTTTCGCCTGCGAATATAGATCATCGTAGGGGAAAGTGGGTTTGTTTTTGAACCGTCAATTGAAATCTGATACAATTGAAACACTGGGCAACTCCAAGCGATGATTTTCACGATATTGACATATTATCGGCAGCATATTATGATAATGTTACCCCTCCCCATGCGGGAGGGGTAAGGAGGTGCTAAATTGAACATCCAAAAAAAGCAAGCGCTGCAGGCTCTAAAAACGGCTCAAGGTCAAATTGAAGCAACCATTAAAATGATTGAAGGAGAAAGATATTGCGTCGATGTATCCAATCAAATATTTGCAACGCAATCCCTCTTGAAAAAAGCAAATCTGCTGATCCTCAAACAGCACATGGAGCACTGTGTAACCGAAGCCTTCGAGCAAGGTAACGGCAGGGAAAAAATTGACGAGATTATCCAGATCTTAGCTAAGGTAACAAATAAATAGAACAAAATTATTTGGAGTAAATGAAGAAAGCTAGGCTGAAAGGAGGGAATATGATGGCGAAAAAGTCGCTGAAAATAGAAGGCATGACCTGCGCAGCCTGTGCAAAGGCTGTCGAAAGGGCAGTGCGGAAACTGCACGGAGTTGAAGAGGCCAGTGTCAACCTGGCTACAGAGAGACTGACCATCCGTTATGAGCCTTCCATACTGCGCGTTTCAGATTTCAAAAAGGCAGTTGCAAAAGCCGGATACAGGGCTTTGGAAGAAGATACAAAGATTGATGAAGATAAGGTGAGAAAAGAAAGAGAAAGAATGGTTCTCTGGCAGAAGTTTGTCCTGTCTGCAATCTTTACTGTTCCGCTGTTGATCGTCACGATGGGGCATATGTTTGGTAACGCGATTGGTTTTCATTTGCCGAAGATCATTGATCCGATGATGAATCCTTTGAACTTCGCGCTGGTTCAGCTGATTCTCATCCTGCCTGTTATTGTCACAGGTTATAAATTTTTTACAGTTGGCTTTAAAACGTTGTTCAAGGGAAGCCCGAATATGGACTCCCTGATTGCGATCGGCACTTCAGCAGGATTTCTTTATGGGGTGTTTGCAGTTTCCCGGATTATCATAGGAAATGCGGAATATGCTAATCATCTGTACTTTGAAGCGGCAGGGGTCATTCTGACGTTGATTACGTTGGGGAAATACCTGGAATCCGTGACGAAGGGCAAAACCTCGGAAACGATTAAAAAGTTGATGGGGCTTACACCGAAGACGGCCATCATTATCCGGGATGGAAAAGAAATTGAGATCCCGATCGAAGAGGTTGAGGCCGGTGATATTATCTTTGTGAAACCGGGAGAGAAAATGCCTGTTGACGGTAATGTCGTTGAAGGGACTACTTCCGTGGATGAATCAATGCTTACCGGTGAAAGTATACCGGTGGAAAAGAATCCAGGTGATGCGATCATCGGGGCTAGCATTAATAAAAACGGAACCATCAAATATGTAGCGACCAAAGTTGGGAAGGACACGATTCTCGCGCAGATCATCAAATTAGTTGAGGAAGCACAGGGTTCCAAAGCGCCGATTGCCAAGCTGGCCGATGTGATTTCCGGTTACTTTGTGCCGGCGGTGATGGGGATTGCTCTTCTTTCAGCTTTAGGCTGGTATTTTATCGGAGGGCAGTCTACGGTTTTCGTGCTGACCATCTTTATCTCCGTACTCGTTATTGCCTGCCCCTGTGCCCTAGGGCTGGCCACACCAACCGCGATTATGGTCGGAACAGGCAAAGGCGCCGAATACGGGGTTTTGATCAAAAGCGGGGTGGCGTTAGAAACCACACATAAAATTAATACCATCATTTTTGATAAAACCGGTACGATCACGGAAGGAAAACCCAAAGTCACAGACGTTATTACTGCTGATGGGATCAGTCAAAACGATCTTCTGCAGCTTGCCGCTTCAGCCGAAAAAGGATCGGAGCATCCGCTTGGAGAAGCAATTGTTAAGGAAGCTGAGGACAAAGGTCTGACTTTTAAGAAACCTGATACATTTAGAGCAATTCCCGGCCAAGGAATTGAAGTTCAGATTGAAGGCCGGGATGTGCTGCTTGGCAACAGAAGATTGACGGATGAAAGAGAAATAGTCCTTAGCCACTTCGAAGAAGTCTCGCAGCAATTGGCCGGAGAAGGTAAGACCCCAATGTATATTGCGATTGACAACACCATTGCGGGGATCATCGCCGTGGCCGATACGATAAAGGATAACAGCAGCAGGGCGATTGAGGTCCTCCATAAAATGGGTATCGAAGTTGCCATGATTACCGGTGACAACAGAAAAACGGCCGAGGCCATCGCGAAACTCGTTGGGATCGACAGAACGCTGGCTGAAGTCCTACCTCAGGATAAGGCAAACGAAGTGAAGAAACTTCAACAGGAAGGCAGGAAGGTCGCCATGGTTGGCGACGGCATCAACGACGCTCCAGCCCTCGCCCAGGCAGATATCGGGATAGCTATCGGTTCAGGTACGGACGTTGCGATGGAATCCGCGGATATTATTCTGATGCGAAGCGACCTGCTCGATGTTCCGGCTGCGATCCAGTTAAGCAAAAATACAATCAGAAATATTAAACAAAATTTATTTTGGGCGTTTGGTTACAATATCCTTGGTATTCCTATTGCGATGGGAATCCTGTATATCTTTGGAGGCCCCCTGCTGAATCCGGCCATCGCCGCCGCTGTTATGAGCTTCAGTTCGGTATCGGTATTGCTGAATGCACTGAGGCTAAAACGGTTCAGGCCGGTAAGATAACTCAATTAATCTACGAGGAGTGTAAAATATGAAAAAGAAAATTGCAATCGAAGGTATGAGCTGCAGCCACTGTGTCAGTCATGTAAAAGAGGCCTTAAGTGAATTCGAAGGTGTAATAGAGGTCAATGTTAATTTGGAGTCCAAGACGGCCATACTGGAATCATTAAGTGACATTGAAGATGAGGCAATTAAATCTGCGGTTGAGGATGCCGGTTACGAAGTCGTAGGAATCGAGGTTTTATAATCAATGCAAAATCAGTTCTCTCGTACGGCATTATTGATTGGTCAGGAAGGGCTGTCAAAGCTTCAGAGCAGCAAAGTGACTATTTTTGGGTTGGGCGGGGTTGGCTCCTATACGGCTGAAGCCCTGGCCAGAGCTGGTATAGGTTTCTTTAAGCTTGTGGATTTTGATGAGATTTGCCTGACAAATATTAACCGGCAGCTTCACGCCCTGCACTCGACGATTGGCAAAGCCAAGGTTGAGGTAATGAAACAAAGGATACTGGATATCAACCCCAGCGCAAAAATAGAAACCTTTCAGTTCTTTTATCAAGAGGAAGGAGCTGAAGTTTTCTTTGCCGAGAAACCGGATTATGTGGTTGATGCAATCGATACGGTAAAAAGCAAAGTAAGTCTGGCCAAAGAATGTCACCGGAGAGGAATTCCACTCATTTCGTGTATGGGAGCCGGCAATCGTTTGGATGCACTCAGTTTTCGCGTCGCCGATATATCCAAAACAAGCGGCTGCCCTTTAGCCAAAGCAGTACGCAAACTTTTGAAACAGGTAGGTATCACGCAGGGGCTTAAAGTCGTCTTTTCTCCGGAACCTGCTTTGAAGCCCTTGGAACAGGAAACGAGCTGTGAGTCCAATTGTATTTGCCCCGGCAGTATATCTTACGTTCCGTCTGTAGCCGGTCTACTGATGGCAGGGGAAGTCGTTAAGGATATTATCAAGGAAAATTTTAATCGGGATTAAAATAGCCCTATTTTGGGAATGATGATTGAAAATTGTTGGTTTCACGGTGAATATGGAGCCAAGAATGACTTGACGAACAAGAACAAGTAGTTGTATTATACAACTAAGGAGAGGTACCAATGAAAAACAACCACCAATTGCTTTGTCTGATTGCTGAAATGACCAAAGCGTCCAGATGCTGCCAGCAGGATGCGATCCTCGGCGGGTGTGTTACGTTTACCCAGTTTTATATTTTGGACCTCGTAGGAAGCTATGGCACCATGCAGCTTTCAGACTTACACCCGTTACTTGGCGTCGAAAAAAGTACCTCAACGAGACTGATTGAACCCCTCGTCCAGCAGGGGCTGATTATCAAGCAAAGGTCTGAAATTGATTGCAGGGCCATAAATCTGGTCCTGACAGGCGAAGGTCAGAAAACGAAGGCCGATTTATGGAAACGCGTTGATCTCTTTTTAAGAAAACTATCGGCGGAAATCCCGGAAGAAAAGCAAGAAGAGGTTTACGAGAACGCGTGGATATTTCTCAAAGCGGTGAAAAGAGTTCTTAATCAAACTTGCTTTGAAGTGAATATGATGCCTTAGGGGTTTCCCGGTGAGAGGAGGTGTACACAAATGTTTACAAAACATTGGATGTTGCGTGAAACCGCTCATTGCAAAGAAGGCTGCATAATTTAGTCCTGGGGAAGACGGTAAACTCCCTGGAAGAGTCCGTTAATCGGGCTCTTTTTTCAGTGTGTGCGCTTGGCAGTTATGAATCTAATCATCTGAGTCCTATTAAAACCATAGAAATTATGGTATATTAAGCTGAAGAGAATGTCATACATACAGGTTAATATACGTACAGATAACCAAAAGAGGCTTATTAATGAATTACAAAGATAAACTTGTTCTGCTGAGAAAAGAACTCAAGAATATGGACAGGGTGATGATTGCCTTTTCCGGAGGAGTGGACAGCACTTTCTTAGTGAAAGTCTCCGGAGATGTTCTTGGCAAAAATGCGATTGCCGTCACGGCCAAGTCTTTTGCTTTCCCGGAGAGAGAGCTTCGGGATGCTGTGCAGTTTTGCCGGCAGGAAGGGATTAGTCATTTGATGATTGAATCCAAAGAGCTCGATGATCCTGAATTCAGTAAAAATCCTTTCAACCGCTGTTATCTCTGTAAAAAACAATTGTTCAGCAAAATATTGGGAATAGCGGCTGAATACGGCGTAAAATATATCGTGGAAGGATCCAATGTGGATGATTTAAGCGATTATCGTCCGGGAAGGCAGGCTTTAGAAGAGTTGGGTATAAAGAGTCCGCTGCTCCAGGCAGGGCTGACGAAAGAAGAAATACGCCTTCTCTCCAAAGAATATGGCTTGGCAACCTGGGATAAACCCTCATTTGCCTGTTTGTCTTCCAGAATTCCCTATGGCCAAGAGATCAACGAAAAGAAACTAAAGATGATTGATTTGGCGGAACAGTATTTACACGATTTGGGATTCCGTCAAGTCAGGGTGCGCCACCATGGTGATATTGCCCGAATCGAGGTATCCCCGCAAGAGAATACAAAGATAGTCCAATCGAATTTAGCACAGAAGATCTATAAGACATTTGCTGATATCGGATTTACTTATACAACACTTGACCTGAAGGGTTACCGTAGCGGCAGCATGAATGAAAAGATCAATACAAGCAGTTGAAGATAAACTCTGCAAGAGCAGAATCTAATGACGAACCTAACCCATTGCCGTGTTATAGCAGCAAAGTCCGAACGGTTGGGCAGGAAGTCAATATGGGGTGGGAAGACCATCTGCTTATTCAAAATTAAGTATCCGGGGGAATCATTATGATGGAAAATGGTAATACACAACTAAATCAACTTGTTTCGCGTATTGTCTCCAGCTATCAGGAACAACCCAATTCCTACAACCAGCTGTCTTGTCAGCTTCCGAACAGGGATGCTATCATCGAGATTATTCATCTCTTGCGGCAGCTTTTATTCCCGGGGTATTTTGGCAAGCAAAACCTGACTGAAAGCACTTTGGAATATCATATTGGAAACCTGCTGATCGAGATCAACGAAAAACTGAATCAACAGGTAACCCGTGCGCTCAGGCATCAACATGACAATAAGGCATCTTACGATGATATAGAAATTCATGAAAAGACAGAAGAGATATGCTCGCATTTCTTGAGGAAAATCCCGGAAATAAGGGAATATCTGGCCCTGGATGTACAGGCTGCTTTTGACGGAGACCCGGCTGCTGATGATAAAGCGCTTGTAATTTTTGCATATCCAGGCCTTTTGGCAGTCAGTATTTACCGGCTCGCGCACGAGCTTTACCTGCTCTCTGTTCCGTTGATCCCGAGGATAATGACTGAATTTGCCCATAACGAGACTGGAATTGACATTCACGCAGGTGCCAAGATCGGCAAATATTTCTTCATTGACCATGGTACGGGCGTGGTTATTGGTGAAACTACGATTATTGGCGATAATGTTAAGATCTATCAGGGTGTAACGCTAGGAGCCCTATCCACCAGAGGCGGGCAAAGCCTTCGCAGCCAAAAGCGCCATCCGACAATTGAAGATGATGTGACTGTCTATTCCGGAGCCTCAATATTTGGCGGGGAAACGATCATCGGAAAAGGTTCGGTCATTGGCAGTAACGTGTTTATTACCCAATCTGTCCCGCCTGGAACCAGGGTAATCATCAAAAACCCAGATCTGATCTTTAAGGGGCAGGAAACGAAAAAAGATAAGATGGAACTGACAAACGAACTGAGCCTGGAGACTTGATGAAAATAGCTAAAGAGGTGCTGGTTGAGCGCGATTTAAAATTTGGAGAAAGGAAAGAAGGGTTAACTTGAAAATATCAACAAAAGGAAGATATGGTCTTCGAGCGATTCTGGATGTAGCCCTGAATGAGCACGCAGGGCCGGTAACCATTCATAGCATTTCCGAACGTCAGGATTTATCTGAACGCTATTTAGAACAACTTCTCATTACATTGAAACAGAATGGACTGATTAAGAGTATCCGTGGATTCCAAGGAGGATATATTTTAGGCAGAGAGCCCGGAAGTATTACGGCCGGTGACACGATTAGGGCTTTGGAAGGCCCGATATCTCCCGTTGAATGTGTCAATGACAATAACCCGGGTTCCTGTTCCAGAGCTGAATTGTGTGTGACTAAACTCGTTTGGGACGATTTAAAAAATGCTATGGTCAAGGTGCTGGATTCGTATACATTGGCAGACCTGATGGCTGAATATGAGAAAATGAACAATTCCTTTGATCATTATTGTATTTGATAGAATTGACTTCAAAAGTAATAATAGCGTCATATCCGGTTGAAATTTTCTCCAGCAGTGCTTTGCCGGGATGATCAGCAAATCCGGAAAAATAGACTTTCCTGCCCCATGGTTGTTTACGCAGCCATGGGGCTATTTTTTTGGCGCTCCCGCTTTGACAATCTAAATTGATTTAAATTTGAAATAGTATTGACAAATTCCTGAAATATAACTATGATGTCTTTAAACACTACTAAAACCATAGACATTATAGTATTTAAGAGGAGGTGTTGATATGAGTAAAATCTATGAAGAGCTTACCGATTTAATAGGCGGAACTCCATTGGTTAAACTAAAGAAACTTACAACCGGACTAAATGCAGAGATTGTAGCCAAGCTGGAATCCTTTAATCCGGGCGGAAGTGTCAAAGACAGGATTGCGCTGAATATGATCAAAACGGCTGAGGAAAAAGGATTGATCAATACAAATTCGGTTATCATTGAACCAACGAGCGGAAATACTGGAATTGGCCTCGCTTTTGTGACTGCTGCCAGAGGGTACCGGTTGATTCTGACCATGCCGGACACGATGAGTGTTGAAAGGCACAGCTTGCTTAAAGCCTATGGTGCTGAACTTGTATTAACCCCTGGGGCTGAGGGGATGAAAGGAGCCATCCAAAAGGCGTTGGAGCTGGCAAAGGAGACGCCAAACTCTTTTATTCCTCAGCAGTTTGAAAATCCGGCCAATCCTGAGATTCACCGCAGTACTACAGCGGAAGAGATTTGGAATGACACAAACGGTAACGTGGATATTATGATTGGCGGTGTAGGAACTGGCGGAACCATTACAGGGGTCGGTGAAATTCTTAAATCACGAAAACCTAATATAAAGGTGATTGCGGTAGAACCAAATGACTCACCTGTTTTATCGGGAGGTAAGCCTGGGCCACACAAGATACAGGGAATCGGAGCAGGATTTGTCCCTCAGGTCCTTAATCTGGGAATTGTCGATGAGATTTTTAAAGTTACGAATGAACAGGCTTTTGAAACGGGACGCAGGCTGGCCAGGGAGGAAGGACTCTTGGTTGGGATATCCTCCGGCGCCGCAGCCTATGCAGCCCTGGAAGTGGCTAAACGTCCGGAAAACGAAGGGAAACGGATTGTAGTTGTTCTTCCCGATACCGGAGAACGTTACCTGAGTACGCTGTTGTTCCAGGAGGGTTAAGATTATAAGCAAGCGTAGATGAAGATAATATTATTAATGATCTTGCAGAACGTACACGAATGAAAACTAAGCAATAACTTCGGAGGCCATAATGAGCGAAACAGAAAAAGGGACAAAAAAATAAATTACGGAAATATAATGAGGAGATGTTAATATGAGCAAAGAAAATTGGAAATTTGATACCCTGCAGGTCCATGCAGGCCAGGTTCCGGATCCGACTACCGGATCCAGAGCCGTCCCGATTTATCAGACTACATCCTATGTGTTCAGGGATGCTAAGCATGGAGCCAATTTGTTTTCCTTGGCAGAACCCGGTAATATCTACACTCGGATCATGAATCCAACATCGGATGTTCTGGAACAGAGAATTGCTGAGCTCGAAGGTGGTGTCGGGGCGCTTGCTGTAGGATCGGGTTCTGCAGCTATTACTTACGCCATTCTGAATATCGCCGGGGCCGGAGATGAGATCGTCTCTGCCAGCACACTGTATGGTGGGACACATAATCTTTTTGCGATTACGCTTCCGAAGCTGGGGATCAAGACCCATTTTGTCAATCCGGATGATCCCGCGAATTTTAAGAAAGCCATCAAGGAGAAGACCAAAGCCATTTATATTGAATCGATAGGCAATTCAGGAATCAATATCATAGATATTGAAGCAGTTGCCAAAGTAGCCCATGATAACGGAATACCGCTTATTATCGACAATACGTTTGCAACGCCATATCTTCTGAAACCTATCGAATACGGTGCAGATATTGTGGTTCATTCAGCAACCAAGTTTATTGGGGGGCATGGCACATCCATCGGCGGGCTGATCATTGACGGCGGAAAATTTGACTGGGCAGCCAGCGGCAAGTTCCCTGGATTTACAGAACCGGATCCGAGTTACAACGGATTGGTTTATGCAACATTGGGTGCACCGGCTTTTATTCTAAAAGCCAGAGTGCAGCTCTTGCGAGATACCGGCGCAGCACTGAGTCCGTTTAATTCTTTCCTGTTTATCCAGGGTCTTGAAACTTTGTCTTTGCGTGTTAAACAGCACGTGGCCAACACCTGGAAAGTTGTTGATTATTTGAAGAACCACCTCAAGGTTTCGTGGGTGAATTACCCGGGATTGAAAGACAATAAATATTTTGATTTATCGTTAAAATATTTTCCGCAAGGCCCTGGCTCTATATTTACATTTGGTATTAAAGGCGGCGCGGAAGCGGGAGTAAAATTGATCAACAATCTTGAGCTGTTCTCGCTGCTTGCCAATGTTGCAGATGCCAAGTCCCTTGTTATACATCCTGCTAGTACCACGCATGCCCAGCTCTCCGAGGAAGAACAGCGGGCTGCCGGGGTAACACCCGATATGATCCGATTGTCGATTGGAATTGAAGATGCCGATGATATCATTGCTGATCTGGAACAGGCTTTTGCCAAACTATAACGAATAACTTATGGGCAATAGCAATTCATTTCTACTAAACCAATGATCAAGCAACGGGAGAATGAATATGAAAAAAACCGTAGTGGTTGCCATGAGCGGCGGCGTCGACAGTTCAGTTGCTGCTCTGTTGTTAAAAAGAGAAGGATACCGGGTTATCGGTATCACCATGCAGATCTGGCTGCAGTCGGAGGACAAAGCCAAAGCGTGCTGCGGCCTCGAGGCAGTCAATGACGCCCGCAGAGTGGCCTGGAAGCTTAAAATTCCATATTACGTGATGAATTTCAGGAAGGAGTTTGAAGACAAGGTTATTGACAACTTCTGCAGTGAATATCTTCGAGGAAGAACGCCTAATCCATGTATCGAATGCAACAAGCATCTGAAATTTGATTCTTTGCTGCAGAAAGCCCGTGGTTTGGGGGCGGATTATATTGCAACTGGGCATTATGTCAGGAAGGAGTATGATGACAAAACACACCAGTGGGTGCTGAAAGCAGGGATTGATGAGACGAAAGACCAGAGTTACGCACTCTATCATCTGACTCAGGATCAGCTTGCCCATACTTTTTTTCCCCTGGGTGAATATCGCAAAGCGGATGTCAGGCAGATTGCTGAAGGGGAAGGACTGGCTGTCGCCAAAAAAGCAGAGAGTCAGGATATTTGTTTTGTCGAGGGAACAGCAGGCGATTTTATTGAAGGATACCGTCAATTGAAGGATGTTCAGGGGGTTATCGTTGATTCTCGGGGGATGATTCTCGGCAGACATAAGGGAATATACCGCTATACAGTCGGGCAGCATAAGGGACTCGGACTGGCGCTCGGTTTTCCTGTTTATGTTACTTCGATTGATGCTGAAACTAATACGATCAGGGTCGGATCAAAGGACGAGCTTTTCAGCTCAGGCCTGCATGTTGAGAATGTGCATTATATTTCCGGTGTGTTTCCAGAACAGATTCAAAACATCCTGGTGAAGATCAGATACAATGCGCCAAAAGTATCCGCGGTGGTTAATTCTCTGGAAAATGGGACAGCCGTAGTGATCTTTGGAGAAAAACAGCGTGCGGTGACTCCCGGACAGGCGGTCGTATTTTACGACGGAGAAAGCGTCTTAGGAGGAGGTACAATCCGAGAAACTATTAAATGCTAAAGATTTGCCCTGATGGAAGAAGTATACGAGATTCATAAGTAGCTATAAAATCGAATAGCGGAACAAAAACATATAAAATTTGAAGCTTGTTAAAACTAATTTATAAAAACTATTGAAATATCTCGAAATATTAGATATAATTTCAGTTGCGAAAAGAGGCATTAGAGCCTTTTTAGCAAAGAATTTTTTGACCGTTCTCTGCAGAAGCTATAGAGGACCAAGGCCATACGGACAGCCGGGTCAAAAGCCGAAGTTGGCAACTTTGTTGCCTTATTGATTGAGCCGGGGCGGCTCGAAACGTTATGAGTTGGCTAATTCATAGCCGTGTGCAAATCCGCTGCACATCACACTTGTGAAACGATCAATAAGAGTAGTAAAAGTAATTCCTTGCTATATAGACTCTGAAACCTCGAAAGCTGAATAAATAACTCTAAATGGAAAGGGCCTTCGCCCTTGACGTAAATAGAGCCAAATAAACAAGTTTTTCATGATCGTCGCGCTTAGGTGTGGTGTACTGCCCTGTTTTGCAGTACCGCCTCCTTAAGTGTTTTTTATTTGTCAAAATGTCTGCGAAGTTTTATGTTTCATGATCAGTAGAGGGATGAAAGTCAGGAACTTACAGCAAAAATTATTTCAGCGATTGGAGGAAAATGTTATGGGAAAAGTACTCGTTATCGGCTGCGGCGGCGTCGCCGGTGTGGCAATTCACAAGATCTGTCAGAATTCAGAGGTATTCGGAGAATTGTGTATTGCCAGCCGTACGAAATCGAAATGTGATGCTTTAGCGGAAAAACTGGGCGGAGGTAAAACCAAAATTACAACGGCCCAGGTAGATGCTGACAACGTGGAAGAACTGATCGCACTAATCAACAAAGAGAAGCCTGACGTTGTACTGAATCTGGCTTTGCCGTATCAGGACCTGCATATTATGGATGCCTGTCTGGCCACCAAGACCAGTTATGTTGATACCGCCAATTATGAGCCTGAGGATACTGCTCATTTTGAATACAAGTGGCAGTGGGAATACCGGGAGAAATTTAAAGAAGCCGGAATTACCGCACTGCTCGGTTCAGGTTTTGACCCGGGGGTCACCAGTGTATTCAGTGCGTACGCATTAAAGCACCACTTTGATGAGATACATGAAATTGATATTTTGGACTGCAATGGCGGTGACCACGGTTATCCGTTTGCGACGAACTTTAACCCTGAGATTAATATCCGCGAAGTCACGGCCAAAGGCAGCTATTGGGAAAATGGCCACTGGGTGGAGACCGAGCCGATGGAGATCAAAAGGGAGTACAATTTCAAGGGCGTCGGTGTCAAGGATATGTACCTGCTGCATCACGAGGAATTGGAAAGCCTGGCACTGAATATTAAAGGCATCAAACGCATCCGTTTCTTTATGACTTTCGGACAAAGCTACCTGACACATTTGAAATGTCTTGAGAACGTTGGTATGACGAGCATTGAGCCTATTAATTATAATGGAATGGAAATCATCCCTTTGCAGTTCTTAAAAGCTGTCTTGCCGGATCCGGCTTCCCTTGGTCCGCGTACCAAGGGCAAAACCAATATTGGCTGCATTTTCAAGGGGATTAAAGACGGCAAGGAAAAAACCTACTATTTGTATAATATCTGCGATCATGAGCAGTGCTATCGCGAAGTAGGAAGCCAAGCCATCAGCTATACCACTGGCGTGCCAGCGATGATCGGGGCGATGCTGGTCATGAACGGTATTTGGGCGAAACCTGGTGTTTATAATATGGAAGAATTTGATCCCGATCCGTTTATGGAAGCACTCAATAAGTGGGGTCTGCCCTGGGAAGAGGACTTCAATCCGGTGCTGGTACCCTGATGGGAGATGCAATAATGGACCTGTACGCAAGAGAACAGGATACTGAGGAACTGAAGGCTGTAGAAACAGAAAATGCAGAAAACTTGTTTGACTGTGTTCTGACTCCGAGCTATGTTGTTGATGAAAATCTGTTAATCTCAAATTTAAAGATTTTACAAGACGTTCAGGAACAGAGCGGAGCAAAAATTCTGCTCGCTCAGAAGGCGTTTTCAATGTTCCGGGTATACCCTTTGATTGCCCAATACTTGTGCGGAACAACAGCCAGCGGTGTGTACGAGGCGAAGCTTGGCCGCGAAAAATTTGGCAAAGAAGTGCATATTTTCAGTCCGGCTTACAGGGAGGATGAATTTGATGAGATCCTGACTGTATCCGATCATATCATATTTAATAGCTTTTCTCAGTGGGATAAGTTTGGTAAGCGGGCGCTTGCCGCAGGGGCAGAATGCGGCCTGCGGATCAACCCGGAATGTTCCACCCAGGAAGGTCATGGCATGTATGATCCCTGTGGACCCTATTCCAGACTCGGTGTGACCAGGGCAAACTTTAAGCAGGATTGGCTCAAAGGTCTTTCCGGACTGCATCTGCATACGCTGTGCGAACAAAATGCTGATGCGCTGGTGACAACGGTCGAAGCCTTTGAGGAGTCGTTCGGTCAGTTCTTGCCTGGGATGAAATGGCTGAATCTCGGTGGCGGGCACCACATTACACGTGAAGATTACGATCGGGAGCTTCTGATTCGGACCGTTAAGCGCCTCCGGGAAACCTACGGTATCGCAGTCTATCTGGAGCCTGGAGAGGCGATCGCGTTGAATGCCGGTTTTCTGGTCTCATCCGTGCTGGATACGCTGCATAACGGTATGAACATTGCTATCCTGGATGCTTCAGCTGCCTGCCATATGCCGGATGTACTGGAAGTTCCGTACCGTCCCCGGGTAGTGGGCTCAGGGCAGCCCGGAGAAAAGGAAATTACGTACCGTCTTGGGGGGCCAACCTGCCTGGCCGGCGATATCATCGGGGATTATTCGTTTGATCGAGCCTTAAATCCCGGAGACCGCCTGGTCTTCTGTGATATGGCGATTTACTCCATGGTCAAAAACAATACATTCAATGGGATACGGCTGCCGGATATTGTCCTGAATAAGGCTGACGGTACCATTGAGACTGTCCGTAGCTTTGGCTATGAGGACTTCAAAAATCGCCTGTCTTAAGGCAAGCCAGTTGAAAATGTGGTATGATCATAAAAGATAGATTATACTGTTTTATTGGAGCATGCATTTGACCAAATACTTTTGACACTTGAGGAGGAAAGCGAATGCCGATCAAAATTCCGGACGATTTACCGGCAAAAGAAATCCTGGAGAATGAAAATATATTTATTATGGGCGAAGACCGGGCACAGCACCAGGATATTCGTCCTTTAAGAATAGCACTGCTTAATTTAATGCCTACCAAAATCGTTACCGAAACACAGTATTTGCGCTTGATGAGCAACTCACCTCTGCAAATAGAGATAACACTGCTCTACACTTGGACGCATAAGCCTGCAAATACTTCGGAAGAGCATTTAAGCAGGTTCTACAGCTCTTTTGACGAAGTGAAAGACCAAAAATTTGATGGTCTGATTATCACCGGTGCACCGGTCGAAAATCTGGAATTTGAAGATGTGGACTACTGGGATGAACTCAAACAGATTATGAAGTGGAGCCTTACCAACGTCTATTCAACCATACATGTCTGCTGGGGAGCCCAGGCGGGATTATATTATCATTACGGGATTCCGAAATATCCGCTTGATAGTAAAATGTTTGGGATATTCAACCATAAGATTATCAATTGTAACAACAATAATTTTCTGCGGGGATTTGACGAAGTGTTCAATGCACCGCATTCCCGCCATACGGAAATCCGGATCGAAGACATTGAAAAGCATTCGGAACTGGAAGTCCTGGCAACATCGGATGACGCTGGTGTCTATATGGTCGCCGGCAAGCATGGCAGGCATCTTTTTGTTACCGGCCATCCCGAGTATGATGCGCTTACGCTGAAAACCGAGTATGACCGGGATGTGAATAAAGGCCTGGATATCGCGGTCCCCAATAATTACTTTCCTAATGATGATCCGAAGAGAATGCCTCAGGTCACCTGGAGAGGACATGCCAATTTACTGTTTTTAAATTGGCTGAACTACTATGTATACCAGCAGACGCCTTTTGACCTTGGACAATTGGCTGAGTCGGACTGAGTTTTAAGTTGCAGAGCCGACTGAGCCAGATTAAATTAACTTAACAGTTTTGTTAAAATTTAAATTTTGAAATTTTAGATAGCATGCGCATCCTTTTCTCTTTGGGGGCTTACGGATTGTTTTACGTTTATATTGTAGAATGCAAAGATGGGACACTGTATACAGGTTGGACTGTAGACATAGAAAAGAGGTTGACAGCCCATAACATGGGTACGGGTGCTAAATATACCCGGTCGCGGTTTCCTGTTGTCCTCAAATACCTGGAACAGGTGTCATCCAAGCCGGAAGCATTCCAAAGGGAATACAGCATCAAACAATTAACCCGGGAACAAAAATATCAGCTGATTGCCCAAAGCAAGTCGGATCAAATAACCTGATGGAATGTCAGGTTATTTTTTTACTAAAAATTAAGCATAAGCACAGAATTTACCTTTCCGGCCACAGAATATTTTCTTTTCAGCGGTCTATAATAAAACGGAAAATATTAAAACGGAGGTATTTTTGCGATGAAAGCCAAGAAGATGCAAGGACCTAACACTGGAATCAGATGTGTGGTCAATACCTGTTATTATTATATGGATGGGGACCACTGCACAGCTGAGAAAATTGAAGTGCAGCCCCGGAATGCAGCTAACTCCGAACAGACTGACTGTGCGACCTTCATCAAAGAATAACAGGAAAAATGGGGGGAATACGCTACTTTTGTTCCCCCTTTTTCTATTCTTGTTACTTTTGTTTCAATAATAATAATCCCTCTAATATTGATTACAGGCTACTGAAGTGGTATACCGGTATTCCGCTCATATCTTTGAATAAGCGGGTCAATGATTACGGCAGAGATAAGACCCAGATAAGCGGAGATAAAGCCGAAGGCCAGGAATGCAATAAGCTGCTGTAAGTTAAGCTGGAGCGAATGGTAATATAAGAAAATAGCTAAACCGCACCAAAAGCCTTGACAGAATGGACAGCCAAACAGCTTGCAGAAAAAGTAGCCTTTCTGCTTAAGGGCATCTCTGATTTTTTTAAATAAGACAAAGTCAAATAGAAAAAAACGGAGGCTTAAAGCCAGCAGAAGCTCAAAAACCATTATAGATCACCTGATTGTATAAAATTTGTCCTTTTACATTCCATATTATGGTAAAATAAAATAATATGTGCCTAGTAAATGATGACTAGGTTAAAAATCAAATAACAAAAAAGCCTAATGCAAGAATCATCTGGAAAGGGATTCAGGATTCTCGATCAGGCTTTTTCATTGTCAGGTATTCTGATTTGAGGATTAGATTCCGCTCAAATTCCTTTGTTTTTCATAACGGGTGCGGGTGTTTTTGTCTAAAAATCTTTTGCGCAGGCGAATATTGACAGGTGTCACTTCTACATATTCATCATCATTGATATATTCCAGGGCTTCTTCCAGACCAAGCAATTTTGCCGGTTCTAGCCTCAGGCTTTCATCGGCTCCGCTGGAGCGCATATTGGTCAACTGCTTTTTGCGGGCAATGTTGATATCAATATCTTGTTCGCGGTTACTTTGGCCGACAATCATTCCCTCATAGACTTTGGTTCCGGGATCAATAAACATTCTGCCGCGGTCCTGCAGCTGAAACAGTGCATAAGCAGTGGATTCTCCCGGATCTGAAGCGACTAGGACTCCCCGGCTGCGGCCCTGAATATCTCCTTTATACGGCTGATAGGAATGGAACACATGCGCCATGATCCCTTCCCCACGGGTTTCGGTCAGATAGTCCCCCCTGAAACCGATCAACCCACGTGCCGGAATCAAAAACTCCAGGCGCGTAACGCCACCAGACATGCTGACCATGTTCTGCATCTCGGCTTTGCGGGTGCCAAGCATTTCAATCACGGTACCAGTGCACGAATCAGGGATATCGCAGGTCAAATGCTCAAATGGCTCACATTTGACACCGTCAATCTCCTTCAGAATGACTTCCGGTTTCGAGACCATCAGTTCGAAGCCTTCTCTTCGCATATTCTCGATCAGGATGGACAGGTGCAGCTCTCCACGTCCTGATACCTGAAAACAGTCCATATTTTCAGTTTCTTCCACGCGGAGGCTAACGTTTGTTTCAATCTCTTTAAACAGTCTTTCCCTGAGTTTACGGGACGTGATATGTTTTCCTTCCATTCCGGCAAAAGGACCGGTATTGACCATGAAAAGCATGGTCAGAGTGGGTTCGTCAATTTCAATCATCGGAAGAGGTTCCGGATTCAGCGGATCAGCTATCGTTTCTCCGATATTGATATTAGGAATGCCGCTAATAGCCACGATATCTCCGGCATTTGCTTCAAGTACATCAACCCGGCCTAAGTTCTGGAAGGTAAATACTTTACCGACTTTGACTTTTTCGACTGATCCGTCTCTTTTAATCACTGCGACCGGAGTATTGGCAGTCAGTTTACCCCGGAAGACACGGCCGATTGCAATTTTGCCAAGGTAATCATTATAATCAAGTGTTGTTGCCAGCATTTGCAGAGGACTGTCGGGATCACATTCTGGAGCAGGAATTTCTCTCAGAATCGTTTCGAATAACGGGACCAGATCTTCAGTCATTTCCCCGGGTTCATAACCGGCATTTCCCTGACGGGCTGAGGTATAAACAATTGGAAAATCAAGCTGTTCATCACTCGCGCCAAGCTGCATAAACAACTCCAGGACTTCGTCGACAACTTCGTAGGGACGCGCTTCAGGACGGTCGATTTTGTTAATGACAACAATGGGTTTTAAATTGAGTTCCAAAGCCTTACGGAGCACAAATTTCGTCTGAGGCATAGGGCCTTCAAATGCATCAACAACGAGAAGAACGCCGTCGACCATTTTCAGAACGCGTTCGACTTCCCCGCCAAAATCGGCATGTCCAGGAGTATCAACAATATTAATCTTGATACCCTGCCAGTTTACGGAAGTATTTTTAGCCAGAATGGTAATTCCGCGTTCCTTCTCCAGATCATTGGAGTCCATGACTCTTTCTTCCACTTGTTCATTGGAGCGAAATGCTCCGCTTTGTCTGAGCATGACATCAACAAGACTTGTTTTACCATGATCGACGTGGGCAATAATTGCTAAATTTCTTAAATGGTCAGCGTACATTCAATTTCTCCTGTCGTAATCTAATTCTTTCTCTTTAACAAGTAAGCACATAAATAAGAATATTGGTATTTGCATATCTTCAATCTTAAAGAAGGAATACTTGCCAATCGTCCTGCATATGAAGAGGACGTAACCTTTAATATTATAATACGTTTAAAGTTTTTTTCAAATTAATTTATTTTTCCCGGTCATTTTTTGTTTTATTCTGAAATCTGGGTCTGTCTGTTTTTTATTGGAACTGTTTCAACATGATTCTACAATCGGCATGTTCGCGGTAAGGCTTGCGCAAATATGCGGAGAAATATATAATTTCATAGGGACGAGTCTAAAACACATCATGAAGGAGCAGACCCGATGAGGAAATCCAGGCGAACCTATCGCAGACGAAACAAGACACCGTTGCTCGCCATCTTAATCATCGTATTTGCCTTAGCAATCGTAATGGGATCCAAAATAGTTTCCAGCAATGCAACCGATCATTCACAGACAGGCTCAAGCTACGGAGCTCAAACGGCGGATCATTCCAGTGAAGCAGCGGATACTGCGCGTCTAATCCGGCAAGCTGACGTTGCTGCCGGTACAAAAATTGATGAATATAAAGGTGTGCCAGTCTATTCCAATGGCGCGAATTATATGTCCAGCCACGGCTTAAGTTATAGTGAAGACGATTATTATTACGGCTACAAGTGGCAGTGTGTGGAATTCGTCAAACGATTCTATTATGAAATCTATCATCATGAGATGCCTGACGGCGCTGGAAACGCCAAATATTTCTTTAATCCGATGCTGGCGCAGGGCGAACTGAATGAACAGAGAGGCCTTGTTCAGTACGTTAACGGAGGGAATGAAAAACCCCGGGAAGGAGACCTGCTGGTCTTCGATGAGGGGTCTTACGGTCACGTTGCAATTATCTGCGGAGTAGGCGACAACTGGATTGAAGTCATTCAGCAGAACTCCGAGGTTCCCAGGGAAAAATACAGTCTTGTTTACAAAGATGGTGCCTATACGATATCCGGAGACAGAGATCCGGCTGGATGGCTCAGAGTTAGCAGCAGGTAAACCAGTCTATCAGCAAAGATTTTAGATCTTTCAAACCATACAAGCTAGGAAAATATGAAGGCTGAGCCGATGGGAAATTTTCGGCTCGGTTATTTTAGTATATCGGAAAGTTAAGTGCTTTCTGATATATATAAGTACAGCTAAGATTAACGCCGAGGTTTGGTGTCAGCCAGGTTTTCTTTATTCGCCGCAAATAATTAGGAATAATCTACGATAATCGGAAATAATAATGGTAAATTCATAGAAAATACTAAACATTATCAGCATAGGTGTAAAGGAGTATTCAGAATGAGAATTCCCAATCATATTGGGGTTATTCCAGATGGCAACCGGCGATGGGCAGACAACAATGGATTACCAAAGGAGATGGGCTACCGGGAAGGTCTGAACCCAGGACTAAAACTTTTGAAATTATGCAGGGAAGCCGGCGTCAAAGAACTGACCTATTATGGTTTCACAGTGGATAATACCAAAAGACCAGCTACTCAAAAGAAAGCTTTTGTGCAGGCCTGCATCGATGCAATTGATATGATTGCGAGTGAGGACGTGTCCTTGTTAGTGATTGGCGATACAGAATCTAAGATGTTCCCCAAGGCACTGCTGCCATATACGCGTCGGACAAAAGTCGGTAATGGGGGCATTAGGGTCAATTTTCTCGTTAATTATGGCTGGGAATGGGATCTGGGAAATCTTCGTACTGCCGAGAAGAATAAGAGAAAGATTATTAAAGAGCTAAAATCAAATGATATCTCCAGAGTTGACTTGCTGATCCGCTGGGGAGGAAGACGCCGACTCAGCGGCTTCTTGCCTGCGCAAAGTGTTTATGCGGATTTCTATGTGCTTGATGATTACTGGCCTGATTTTAAGGAAGCGCATTTCTATGATGCTCTGAAGTGGTATAATACGCAGGATATCACTTTAGGCGGTTAGAGAGAATGTGAGTAAAAAATGAACATTCTCGGTCAATAAAGGTATTGACAAAGAAGTAATTGAACTGATATAGTATACAGAAATATATGAAAAGATGATGACAGGGAATAATAAGTCCGGAGTATTTGTGCAGAGAGCCGCAGGCTGGTGAAAAGCGGTCAAGACGAAAGACTGAACTCCCCCTTGAGTTGCCGGCTGAAACCATTCAGGTAGTAGGACCGGACGGAGTCTTCCGCCGTTAAAAGGAAGGGGATATCGGAAGATGATTTTATTGTTTTCCCGCATCCTGTTGAGTGAACGGCATATGCCGTTAACATGAGTGGTACCGCGAATTGGCCTTCGTCTCATTATTTGAGACGAAGGCTTTTTGACGTCCACGGATGGACTAATGTCGCGGTTCCACGGAGGGAAAGGAGCGACAAGTCCACGGATGGACAAAGGTTGCAGTGTAAAGGATGGCAAGGACGGCGACGTTGAAGGAGGTAATGTCTTATGCGCAGATTATATTTGTTCGACACAACATTAAGAGACGGCGAACAATCTCTCGGAATCACATTAAATGTCCGGGAAAAGTTGGAGATTGCCAAGCAGCTGGTTACACTTGGCGTGGATATTCTGGAGGCGGGCTTTCCAGCTTCATCGCCCGGGGATTTCGAATCTGTGAAAATCATTGGCAGGGAGGTTAAGGGGATCACAGTGTGTGGACTAACCCGTTGTGTGAAGAAAGATATTGACCTTTGTGCCGAGGCCCTCAAAGAAGCTGAGAACCCTAGAATTCATACCGGAATCGCCGTTTCCCCGATTCATATGGAGAAAAAACTCAGGCTAAAACCGGAACAGGTGATCCAAAAGGCTGAAGAAGCTGTCAGACATGCCAAAAAATATCTGAACGATGTCGAGTTTTATGCTGAAGACGCTTTCCGGAGTGATTATGATTTTCTGGCTAAGATATTTGAGCGCGTAATCGCAGCTGGAGCAACAGTCGTAAATATTCCGGATACTGTAGGATACGCGACTCCTTGGGAATTCGGCGAACTGGTCTCCTATATCAAAACGAATGTCCCTAATATTGACCGGGTGAAAATAAGTGTCCATTGTCATAATGATCTTGGAATGGCCACAGCAAACACCCTAGCCGGGGTTATGGCCGGGGCCGATCAAGTGGAAGGCACTATCAACGGGATAGGTGAAAGAGCCGGCAATACTGCTTTGGAAGAAGTGATTATGGCGATGTATACCCAGAAAGATCGCTACGGCATCGATTTGGCTGTAAACACCCGGGAAATTGCCGCGACCAGTAGACTGGTTTCCTCAATCACAGGGGTTCCTGTACCGAGCCATAAGGCGATAGTCGGGACAAATGCGTTTATGCATGCTTCCGGTATTCATCAAGATGGTATCCTGAAAGAGAAACAGACCTATGAGATTATTGATCCGGAGACCATCGGCGTACCGAGGAACCAGATTGTCCTAAGTGCCAGATCAGGAAGGCATGCGCTGAAACACAGGCTGGAGGAACTCGGATATAAGCTGGAAGATAGCCAGATGAATACCCTTTACGAAGAATTTCTATTGCTGGCCGATAAAAAGCAAGAAATCTACGATGAAGATTTGCATATTCTGATGGGAACGGGTATACCTGAGCAAAACAGGATCAAGGTTAAGAATATATCCGTAGCTACATCAGGGAAACAGTCGGCCACCGCTGCGGTTACTTTGGAAATACAGGGCACGGAGATAACCGATGCGGCGATCGGAAACGGTCCTGTCGATGCGGTGTTTAAAGCAATTGACCGAATTACCGGTATCGAAGTCCGGCTCGAGGATTATAGTATCAAATCTGTGAGCCGCGGTAAAGAGGCGTTGGGGAATGCAACTGTTAAAGTTTTTGCCGACGGAAATTATTATGTCGGTAAGGGAGTAAGTACCGACGTCATCGATGCCAGCGCCCATGCGTATGCTGATGCCGTCTCCAAACTAAGCTAACAGACAAGGAAAAGACGGTGTCGACTAACTACTTTTTTCGTAGTTTGCGACACCGCCTTTTCTAAGCTTCATAAAGCATTTAGAAAACATTTCTCCCGGAGAAAATCTCCTGCATCTCATGTTTGATTCTTTGTTTGACCCTTCTTCTTTTACTGGAGGATATCTCTTCTTTTTCAGCTCCGAACAAATAATGGTCAAGATCAAACTCTCTCAAAAGCATTTTGGTGTGGAAAATATTATCCTGATAGACATTGACATCAATCAGCTGATATCTGTTTCTAGTCTCTTCCGAAATAAAATTCTGAATGGAATTGATCTTATGATCAATAAAATGTTTTCTACCGTTGACATCCCGGGTAAAGCCCCGGACACGGTAATCGATAATCGCAATATCCGGCTCAAAACTCGTAATCAAGTAGTTTAAAGCCTTTAGCGGCGAGATCTGGCCGCAGGTGGAGACGTCAATATCGGCTCGGAACGTACTAATCCCCTTGTCAGGGTGGTTTTCTGGATATGTATGTACCGTAATATGACTCTTATCCAGATGGCCGACCAACGACTGCGAATCAGGACCCGGGGCCTCATTTTCAAGAATTTCCATTGGTTCACGACTCATAATTTGATTTTCAGCAACCAGCATAGTGACACTGGCACCCTGAGGATCGTAATCCTGATTGGCAATATTCAGAATATTAGCTTCAATGATTTCAGCGACAGAAGTCAGAATTTTAACCAGCCTGTCGGCATTGTATTCTTCATCAATGTATTCAATGTACTTCTTATGTTGATCCTGCGATAAAGCATAGCAGATATCATAGAAATTAAAACTCAACGTTTTCGTCAGGTTGTTAAAACCATATAATTTTAGTTTCTTATTGATAGGTTTTATGTTCATTCACTGCACCTGTACCAAATATTATTTTTTTAGCCTTTTTCTTTCAAGTTACTACTTTATTATACATATTTTTTAGCTTTTTCTATAGACACTCCAAATGTTTTTGAATAAATATTTTTAAAAACAGAACGAAAATGGTGATAATATTCTTTGTAAGATTAACAAGGTATAGGTTATAATTTATTAAGAAAAAATAAAGTTTGCGAGTTGAAAAAAATGCGCATAGGCTTCTTTGACTCCGGGGTCGGCGGAATCACCGTACTGCATGAAGCGATCAAACAGCTACCCCGGGAGGATTTTATTTATTACGCGGATATTGATCATGTGCCTTATGGGACCAAAAGCAAGGAAGAAGTCCTGAAACTGGTTTTGGATGCTGTCGATTTCATGGCTGCTGAAGGAATAAAAGTTCTGGTAGTTGCCTGCAATACGGCGACGAGTATTGCCATTAATGAGCTTCGCCAAAGGTATGATTTTCCAATCCTCGGCATGGAACCCGCGGTAAAACCAGCTGTCGAAAATAATGGTTCCAAGAGAATACTGGTCATGGCTACTCCGCTCACACTTCACGAAGAAAAGTATCAAAATTTGGTCACCAGACTGGATCAGGACCATCTTGTAGATGGCAAAGCATTTCCAGAGCTGGTCGAATATGCCGAAAATTTTTATTTTGACAGAGATGAAATCCTGAAATACCTGAATCGCAAACTTGGCACGCATCATTTGACCGAGTATGGTACTGTCGTTTTAGGATGCACACACTTTCCGTATTTTAAGCGGATTTTGCAGGAACTGTTTCCTGCTGATACGCACATCATTGATGGAAGTACCGGAACCGTCAATTATCTGAAAAAAATTCTGACTGAAAGAAAACTTTTAGCTGAGGACGGTCATGGTGAGGTCACTTTCTATTCTTCCGGCCGAAAAGAGCCTTCGGAATCCCGTTATGCCCGGTATCTCCTGCTGCTAGATCAAAATCAATAAAGCCGCTAAGAGGCTTTATTTTTTTGGCGAATATTTCATAATTTCCAGATCTTCGATGGTTATTAATCCTTCATTGACGACCTCGTCCAAAAAAAGCAGAAAGTCCTGCAGATACTCAGCGCTGTCTATTACTTCAATAACGATGGGAAGGTCATTGGAAAGGTCCAGTATCCTGGACGTTTTGATTCTCGTATTGGCGCCGAAGCCTTCAATTCCCCTAAAGACAGTCGCACCTGCCAGGCCCAGCTCTTTGGCCCTTAAGACAATCATGTGATAGAGGGATACTCCTTTATATTTGCTGGCTTCTCCAATGTAGATGCGAATGCGTCTTGCCTGACCAGATATCTTTACCATTAGAATCCCTTCCTTTATTTTAATAATAGCTGCGTCAGGCTCATTCCAAGCCAGACTGCAATCAGTCCGACGAGCAGGCTTCCCAGACCATTCAGCACAGCTACGATGATTTCTCCGCTCTTGATAAGGTTCAGGGTTTCAAGGCTTAGCGTTGAAAAGGTTGTAAATGCGCCCAGAAAACCGACAGATATAAATAAACGGGTATTCGGACTGGTCACCAGGCTTTCAACGCCCAGTACATACACAATACCCAGCACAAAACATCCCAGCATATTGACGACGAAGGTTCCCCAGGGAAAAGTATAAAAATATTTTTGATAAATCCAGGTGGAAAGTACATAGCGGGCAATAGCTCCAAGTGCGCCCCCTAAACCAATCACCAGATAAACGGAATAATTCAAGAGAAGATCAGCCTCCTGCAAAGTCAAATACTCCCTGAAAAAAGAGTTATTTAAGTATATCATTTCATTTCAGCATAGTTCAATAAAAAGCTCAATATTTAAATAGGAGCATAAGAATAATCATAAAGAAAATATGCAAAGAATGACACACAAAGAAATAACATACGAATTGACATTTTGAGCAATAAGAAGTAATATTAATAATATGAATTCGATAATCATTATCAACATTGTCATTACAATTTGAACAAAATTATAAAATTCTTAAAAAGCCATAAGGAGACTGCTATGGACGCTGCCTTTCTTACAATGGACAAGATACCCGTAAACTCGAATGCCAGAGTTGTTAATATCCACATGGATACCGTATTAAGAAAAAAACTGACAGATATGGGTGTGGTCAAAGGGACAGAATTTAAAGTAGACGGCCAGGCTCCGCTGGGGGATCCTATAAAGATTAATCTGAGGGGATATCATCTAGCAATCCGTAAAAGCGACGCCAGGAAAATTCAGGTTGAAAAGATTTGGAACAGATAATATAAAATCACCCTCTCTATTTTTGGTCACTAAATGATAATAAAAATCACTATCATATATAGTCTTTGTTGCAATGATAGACACCGCAAACATTGTTAAAACAGCAATAGGCAGCAATAAATATTGAAACAAACATTGTATAGAACGTAATCGCAAGTGCTTCAGGGGAAGGATAAACAGATGAAAAAGAATTTTACGATAGCTCTCGTTGGAAACCCAAACTGCGGGAAAACAAGTATTTTTAATGTGTTAACAGGCTCGAGGCAGCATGTTGGCAATTGGCCGGGAGTAACCGTTGAGAAAAAAGAAGGTACGGTCAGGTTCAACGGGGATGAGATCAACGTAATTGACTTACCCGGGACATATAGTTTTTCCGCCAGTTCGGAGGATGAAATGGTTGCTGTAAACTATATTTTGCAGGAAAAACCTGATGTTGTTGTGAACGTGATTGACTCAGCAAATCTGGAGAGGAATCTTTATTTTACGTTACAGCTGATTGAGATGGATACGAATGTAATGATTGCTTTGAATATGACAGATGAAGCAGAGAAAAAGAATATTTTCATCAATACAGTGAAACTTGGAGATGTTCTTGGCGTACCGGTTGTCACCACAGTGGCAACGAAAAACAAAGGGATTCGGGAGTTGCTGGAGACTTCAGCGGCAATGAAAGTAAAGCCAGGCCGGCCCGTCCAGCCAGACTATTGGCAAATGATGAACCGGGAATCTGGAGCTTTGGCTGAGGCCCTGGTTGAAGAAGGTATTACTGGTAAAGAATCGGCGAACTTGGTGGCTGTCAGGCTGCTGGAGGATGAGGCTTTTGCTCAAACGCAAATAGCAGGTTGTCCTACCCTGAAAAAATTGGCTGACAAGGTAAAGGACAGGATAACGAGCCGTTTTGGTCTTGAGCCCGGAATCTATTTGGCAGACCAGCGTTATACCTTTATTGGCCAAATCATTAGGGATTGTGTCCGCAGGGAAACGCCTCCGCAAGAAGATCTGACAGAAATGATTGACCGGGTTGTGACAAATAAATGGATCGGGATTCCTTTGTTCTTTGTAATGATGTTTTTGCTGTATCAGATCACAATGGGTCTCGGCAATAATATTCTTGGGGGTTATGTGGACAGCGTCTTCGGGATCCTGGGGCGGTATGTCTCCGGCCTGTTGCTAAACGCTCCGGTCCTGGCCCGGTCCTTTGTCAGTGATGCACTGATCGGTGGGGTAGGTTCTGTACTTGTTTTTATCCCGATGATGTTTACCATGTATTTCTTGATTTCTCTTCTCGAAGACAGCGGTTATATGGCCAGGGCAGCCTATGTCATGGACCGGCTGATGAATGTTGTCGGGCTGCACGGGAAAACGGCCGTTGCAATGATTGTCGGCAGCGGCTGCAATGTGGCCGGAATCATGTCCACCCGAACCTTGGACAGCCGGAAAGACCGTATGATCGGCATTTTAATCAGTCCGTTTATTTCCTGCAGTGCTAGGCTTCCAGTCTATGCGTTGTTTGCCGGGGCGTTCTTCAGAGGCAAAACGATCGGCATCATACCGTTGGCAGGATTGGTTATTTTTTCACTGTATCTTTTAGGAATCATAGTTGCTGTTGCAGCAGGGAAAATCCTGAGTGAAACATTGTTCAAGCAGGAAAAATCCTACTTTGTTATGGAACTCCCGCCTTATCGTCTGCCAACGCTGAAGAGTTTAATGCGGCACATGTGGGAAAAAACGGAGTCGTTTGTCAGGAAAGCAGGAACTGTGATCCTTGGGATTGTCGTTCTGATCTGGATGCTTTCTGTTTTCCCGGTCGGCGTTGAACCGGGCAGTACCGGAAGTCTCCTTGGAAAATTAGGCGCAGTCATCGCACCCGTATTATCCCCGGCTGGTTTTGGCAGTTGGCAGGCCTCTGTAGCACTTCTTGTCGGGATTGGTGCCAAGGAAGCAATCATTGCGACGTTCGGGTTGGTTTACGGGACAGGCGAAGGGATGCTCGGAGTAGTCTTAGCACAGCATTTTACGCCGCTCTCCGCCTATGCCTTTATGGTAATGACCCTACTTTATTCACCCTGTGCAGCGACAATCGGAATAATTAAAAAGGAGACCAATTCTGTTAAATGGACACTGTTTTCTGTTCTCTACTCACTGATCATTGGCTGGATCGCAGCGGTGCTGATCTTTCAGCTCGGTTCGTTGTTCATCTGAAACGAAGAAGCAGGAGGTATTGCGATGCTGATCAATTTGTTAACAGAAATTGCCGGTCAACAAGCGAACTCCTTTTCTTCGTTGGCAAAAAAATTGGATCTCGATCGAGAGATGATCAAACAAATGCTGAATGACCTGCAACGACTTGGATACCTGACTGCGGATAATGCAGCTTGCGTCAATGAACAATGTAAGGGGTGCGGGGGCTGCTGCAGCAAAGGAAACGGAGAAGCCGAAGCAACCTTGTGGACGCTGACGGCAAAGGGGAGGGTGCTTTTGGAATCCACGAACCGGTAAGGGTATCTATTTATTGCTGTCGAGATTCATCATGTCGTTAATGTCAACCACTTCCATTCCAGACGGCAGGTCGAAGACCCCATCAGGTACGGTACCTGTTCCGATTTGCAGGTTCTTGAATTCCATGGTTGACATCTGACCATCGGTTTCATATTGAGCCTTTACAACAATGCCGTATTCGGTGCTGATCCATTCCTTAACAGTTGAGCCTTCGCTGGTGAAAGTAAGGACTTTACACTCCATGCCGTTGACCGTCTCAGTTCCAGCTATGGTATACTCGGTGTCAGCTAGACCTTTGACATAATCAACAGGGGTGGTGATATCCGGACCGTCATATTCACTTAACGTCATTTTCATGGCGCTGTTCTGACCCGAGGGATAAGTAGTAAACTCCTTTTTGGACATATCAAAAATAAATGTCATCTTTTGACCGTTAAAGGTGCCCTCCATTTTCATTTTCTGGTCCTTAAACCAGGCTTTGCTTTCTGAAGTTACTCCACCGCCGACGATCACTAAATCATAAGACATTTCTTTGACCAGCTGTCCTTTTCCAATCAGACCGGATACAATTGCATTTTCATCAGGTAAAGTTTGTGTTCCTGTTTCTGCTGGGGCCGAGGTTGCTTCATTTTGGGCAGCTGATTCTTCTTTCCCGCCGCAGCCGGATAAAGCTCCAACGCAAAGAAGCAGCAAAACGAGCAAAAGCGCAAGATACCGTCGCGTCAATCTCATGATATTTTCCTCCTATACCTTCTTTTGTATTCAGATAATGGAATTTAAAGATTTAATCATTCGATAAGAATGATGTTAAGCTCTATTAGTATATAAATCTTTAAAAATGATATTTTAAATGATGTTTTGTTAAACTATATTTCGTTATATTATTTTTCGTGATGACTCGTAAAAAGTCCTCTATATACGTATCATTTTATTCCAAAAATTAGAACACCATCCTGAATACCGGAATGTTTTTTTGGTTTCAGCGCTAAGAAAGTCAGAAGAACAAGTATTTGAAGGTACAAGTATTTGAATGTTAGATTTTTTTCCATTCCATGGTATAATATGATGGTCGATTTTTGATTCGACCAAAGCACAGCCATATGAAATGATTGGGAGGGTTGGTAATGATGAATAACAATGTTGAAACGAGGGAGTTTCAGACAGAAATCACCCAGCTGCTGGATATTGTTATTAATTCTCTCTATACGGAGCGGGAGATCTTCTTAAGAGAATTAATATCCAATGCAGCTGACGCTACGGAGAAACTGCGCTACTGCAGGCTCACTGAAAATGAAACAAGCGGCGAATCCGAGCAACCGCTGGAAATTTCCATCGAAACGGATGAAGAAAAGCACACGCTTACCATTACCGATAATGGGATCGGAATGACCAAAGAAGAACTGATTGAGAATCTGGGTACGATCGCCCATTCAGGATCCAAGGAATTTATCAGACAGCTGGCCGAGGTCAAAAAGGCCGGATCCGGAAGCAATACCGATTTAAGCTTGATTGGACAGTTCGGCGTCGGATTTTATTCGGCGTTTATGGTTGCGGAGAAAGTAACGCTTTATACCCGCTCTTTCAGAACGGACTCTGAAAGCTGGATCTGGTCTTCAAATGGAGCAGGGAGCTATTTAATAGAACCAGGTGATCAAAGCAATTATGGAACCAGGATCGTTCTTCAGTTAAAAGAAAATGCCTATGATTTCAGTAAAGCCGACGAGATCAACAGGATTATCAAACAGTATTCGAGTTTTGTCCCTTATCCCGTGAAAGTCAACGGTGAAAAAGTCAATACCGTCGAAGCAATATGGACGAAAAACGCATCCGAAATCAGTGAGCAGGAATATACGGAATTCTATAAATATATCGACAATGCTTTTGACGAGCCATCTTATAGAATGCACTTTTCCTCCGATGCGCCGCTTTCCATCAAAGCACTGCTGTTTGTGCCCGGAGAAAATTATGAGCGGTTCGGCTTCAGTAAAATGGAGAGAGGCGTTAACCTATTCTGCAAAAAAGTCCTGATTCAGGAAAAATCTGAGGCCATCGTGCCGGAGTGGATGCGGTTTGTACGCGGCGTCATTGACAGTGATGACCTTCCCCTGAACATTTCCAGGGAGACCCTTCAGGATAATGCGCTTGTGGCCAAGCTGAACAGGGTAGTCACCAGCAGATTCTTAAAGTATCTCGAAGAGCAAGCCAAAGATGATCCGGCCAAATACAATCAATTTTGGGAAAAATTCAGCAGGTTTATCAAAGAAGGAGCAGCTTCGGACTATGCCCACAAGGACGCACTGGTCAGGCTCCTGCGTTTTGAATCCAACATGACGGCTGAAGGTGAGCTGATTTCACTGGAAGGCTACGTCGGAAGAATGAGAGAGGAACAAAAAGCGATCTATTATGTCAGCGGCTCCAACCGTAAAGTGATTGAGTCTGGGCCGTATCTTGAGATCTTTAAGGACAAGGGCATTGAAGTGCTCTATACCTATGAACCAATTGATGACTACATCTTAAGCGGGCTTCCTGAGTTTAAAGAAAAGAAGATTGTTGCGGCCGAACAGGACAGTCAGGATCTGCCGGATTTAGATGCTGAGCAGCCCGGTAATGCCGAAAGTGAAATTCCTGAGGATGAAGTGAAGGCCTTGTTGGATTGGTTCAAAGAAACACTCGGGGATAGGGTAACCGAGGTGCGTGCTTCCAAACGTCTTGTGGACAGTCCTGCCGTTGTGCTCAGTTCATACGGAACGCATAGCATGCAAAAAATGATGCAGATCATGAACAAGGATATGGAAGATATCCCAGCAGGAATCTTGGAGATTAACAGCCGGCATCCGGTCATTCAGGGAATCAATGAACTGCGCAAGTCGGGCGACGCATTTGCTGCGGCAGCGGCGGAACAGATTCTGGAAAACTCGCAGATTGCCGCCGGGCTGATCGTCGATCCCAGGAGTATGGTTAGCAGACTCTACAACATCCTTGAAAGAGCGGTTGTGAAGAAATAATACCGGAGTGATTATTATTACCATTCTACTCTACGGGCTGATAGCGGGTCTTGTTACCGGACTTGGCGCTGTCATCTCTATCTCGATAAAAAATATCACGAACAAGATACTTTCAATATCGCTCGGATTTGCGTCAGGAATCATGATCGGGATATCTGCCTTAAGTCTGATTCCGACCAGCCTGGACATGAGCAACAGTATCATTTGTATTGCCGGTTTTGCAGCCGGGGCTCTGTTTCTGTTTCTGGTGGATATTTCAATGCCGCACATTCACAAGGTTGAAGCGGATCTGAGTAACTATGCCAAGATGGGGTATTTTATCGCGCTCGGAATTACACTGCATAATCTTCCCGAAGGGATCGCGATCGGCGCGACCAGCGAAGTATCGTATCACATGGGTGTCATGACAGCCTTGACAATCGGTCTGCATAATATTGCTGAAGGTCTTTGTGTGGCGATGCCGCTGTGTCTCGCCAACGTCCGGAAATCGAGGGTCGTCCTGATTACGACCATGACCGGTATGTCAACGCTGCTCGGTACCGGGCTGGGCATAATTCTTGGCCTGATCTCTCCGCTCATCATCGCTTTCTTTCTGGCGTTTGCAGCCGGAGCAATGATCTATATCAGCAGTGACGAACTGATTCCGAAAAGCCACCATTCCCACAGTGAATATGCCAATGTCGGCATCATGCTCGGCTTTATTCTGGCATTAATCCTGTCATAGAATTATCTGTGGCATATCAATCAATTATTTTGTGTCATCAAGCTATCGTTTTTCACGAGAACCAGCGGGAAAAAAATCGTAAAGGACGTTCCTTCTCCAGGAGTGCTTTCGACCCGTATTTCTCCTCCGCGAAGGGACACCAGTTCGGATACGATTGCCAGGCCAAGTCCCGATCCTTGGCCTTTTCCATGGGAACGGGAACGGTCTCCCTGGAAAAACCTTTCAAAAATATGAGGAACGTCTTCAGCCGGGATTCCTTCACCGTTATCCCTGACGGATAGAATAAAACGGGAATTTTCCGATTTAGCGAGGATATCAATCGTTCCACCGGAAAGTGTATGTTGAATAGCGTTATTGACAAGATTGTACAGAATCTGTTTCAGTTCATCAGGTTTTAATGGAAGCACTTGTGACGTATCCAGGACTTCTGAGACAAAATCGTCAATTGTCCGGAAATCCTGGCCGTTGAATCTGAAAGTACGGTCTTTAAGCAGCGGGGCCAAAAGCGGCATAAGCTCAGGAAGCACATCGTGCAGTCCGGAATTAAGCTCTTCGGAATGATCGCTGTTTATTTCTTCCTGGGCGATCCGATTTAAGGTCAGAAGACCCTCGGTAAGCCTGATCAGTCTTTCCGTCTCGATCAGCATGGTCTGATGGGCGGCATCCAAAGTCTCTTTGTCTGCCATACCCGTCCGCTGGAGTATTTCCAGGAAGCCTCTGATCGAGGTCAGCGGAGTCCTGAGTTCATGAGAAGCATCGGCAATAAACCGGGCCATCCGGTTTTTAGCCGATCTTTCCGTATTTAGAGCATTTTCCATCTGTCCGAGCATATGGTTTAAAGCTTCCCGAAGCTGCTGAATTTCCGAAGCGGTATTCATATACGGAAGGCGCAGGTCATAGCGGCCGGCGGCAATCTTGCGGGCCGTAGAGGAAATGTTCAGAAGCGGTTCCAATGGTTTCTGCAAAACCAGCGCTGTAAAAAATGTACTGAGCAGAATAATGATGATCGCGTTAAAAGTATATCCTCTGAGATTTCGGCTCAAGATCAGGTCCTGTTCAGCCAGCGGCTGACCGATCAAAGCATAGCCCGCATAGGGCTGAATATCGTTGTTTTGTTCCAGGGGGAGACTGTTTACCGAAAGCTGGTTCGTTACGACCGGGGCCACCATCAGCATATACTGCTGTTCGTCGGTATCCTGAAAAACAAAACATCCGCCGGATCTCGCCTTCTCAGCAAGATCAAACTGCAGTTGGCTGCGGCTGAGATTCGGGACCGTACTGTTCGCTTTGCCGTAGCTGTAAACAATCGATTTAAGTTGATAGTCGCTGGTATAAAACGCCACAAAATTTCCCGGGCGGAGTTCGGAGAATCTTCCCGGAGGAAACTCACTGCTTGAAAGCCAGCTCCCCATACTGTTCCGTATGGCGTAATAGTCTGAAAGCAGGTTCTGCTCCACGCTCTGATACAGGGAATTTTTCAAGGAAGTATACTGAATAGCCCCAATTAACGTAAAAAAAATGATATGGCACACCCAGAAACGCAGCAGGAGCTGCCCTACCAGGGATTGCCGCCAAATATTCAGTTTTTCCAGAGGGTGAATTTTCATGATGATCTCCCTAATGTGATCATACTTAAAGCACAACAATTAAAATGTTAAACATTCAATGCGTCATGATATTCCTGTGTAAAATGCTTGATATTTGATATCTCGTGTAGACTGCCAGTTACTGCTGTTCCGTCTGCAGGTGGTAACCAAGGCCCCTGACAGTTTTAATAATCGTGTGGTCCAGATCACCAAGCTTCTCTCGAAGATAGCGGATATATACCTCAACAATATTGTCCTCTCCTTCGAAATCGTAACCCCAGATGTGGATCAGGATTTGTTCTTTACTCAGTGTTTGGTTGCTGTTCCATAAAAGATAGGATAGCAGTTTGTATTCGGTAGGAGAAAGCTGCAGAGGCTGATTGTCGAGCAGAATAGACTTCTTCAGCTCATCGATCGTAAATCGGCCAATGGTTCTTCTGCCGGAAAGGTCGGGGAAACGGTTGCGCAGCTGAACCTCAATCCGGGCCAGCAGCTCTTCAAAGTGAAAAGGTTTAACTAAATAGTCATGCGCTCCGAGGCGCAGGCCTTTGACAATGTCTTTGGATGTATCCTTGGCAGTCAGCATAATTATGGAAGCACCGGATATTTCCGGGATGGATTCACATAGTTCATATCCGTCCATGACCGGCATCATAATGTCAAGGATGATGACATGAGGTTCAAAGACCGGGATTATCTCCAGCGCCTTTTTTCCGTTGTCCGCTGTTCCAATATCGTAACCCTCCTGCTTCAGCCCCAGGCTGAGCATCTGACGGATTGAAGCGTCGTCATCCACAATCAGTATCCTGAATTTATTGGCCATCTATTTATTCCTCCTGTATCTTTAAAATACACGATTATTCTGAAAGGAAACTGAATATAGCCCTATTTGTCTGAATATCGCCATATATAACTATTTTAACGATTTGAGCAATTTTCACAAGAATTTTCTGCAGCTCAGAATATCCGGATATGCTGCTTAGAATATACAAAAATGATTGCTCAGGAAATACGAAATGTATAGATTGGACGAATCGTATAATCATGGTAAAATAATATGATAAACCCAAGGGAAGCTTGGAAGAAAAGTTTGCAAAGAAGTGGTGAGACCATGAAACAACAGATTTTTAATGAATTGCTTGCGAGAAAAATTCTGATTCTGGACGGAGCAATGGGGACCATGCTTCAGCAGAAGGATCTGTCTGCCGAAGATTTTGGAGGGCCTGAACAGGAAGGCTGCAACGAAATTCTGACGCTCACCCGTCCTCACATCGTACGTGATATTCATGAGGCCTATCTGAAAGCCGGTGCGGATATCATTGAGACCAATACCTTCGGAGGTACAAATATTGTCCTTGGGGAATATCATCTCGGGGACAGGGATATGGAAATCAACGAGGCTGCGGCACGGCTGGCCCGCGAAGCTGCTGATAAATGGTCCACAGCGGAAAAACCCCGGTTTGTGGCTGGATCTATGGGTCCGACGACCAAGATGCTGGCCTTTGGAGGCGGTATTACTTTTACTGACCTGGAAGAGGCTTATTGCCGTCAGACACTTGGCCTTATTAAGGGAGGCGTCGATCTGCTGATCGTCGAAACCTGTCAGGATACGCTGAATATCAAGGCGGCAGGACTCGGGATCCAGCGCGCCTTTGCTGAACTTGAGCGGGAAGTGCCGCTGGTCGTTTCCGTGACGATTGAACCTTCGGGTACGATGCTCGCAGGACAGAATATTGAAGCCTTATATATTTCGATACAGCACCTGAAACCGGTCGCCGTCGGCATGAACTGCGGTACCGGAGCAGAACTGATGAATGATCACCTTAGAACATTGGAGGGAATTGCCTCTTGTGCCGTGAGCTGTTACCCAAACGCGGGTCTTCCGGACGAAGACGGCGGCTACCGCGAAACACCGGAAGAATTTGCCGGCAAGATGGCCGCTTATGCAGCTAAAGGTTGGCTGAACATTGCAGGTGGCTGCTGCGGGACGACGGACCGCCATATCGAAGCGCTGGCCGCAGCCCTGGCCAAGTACGCTCCAAGACGGACAATGGCAGCGGAACGGAGCAGTATCACCGGGCTTGAACCGGTCTGGCCCGAAGAAGACAACCGGCCACTTCTGGTTGGTGAGCGGACTAATGTGATCGGTTCCCGCAAATTTAAGGAACTGATTGCCGGTGAATATTATGAAGAAGGCTCCGAGATTGCCCGAAACCAGGTCAAGAAGGGTGCTCAGATCATAGATGTCTGTGTGGCTAATCCCGACCGGGACGAACTGGAGGATATGGTCAGTTTTCTACCCCATGTTGTCAATAAAGTCAAAGTGCCGCTGATGCTGGATACGACCGATCCTGCGGTTTTGGAAGCTGGACTCCGGCTAATTCAGGGCAAAGCAATTATCAATTCGATCAACCTTGAAAATGGACGGGAACGCTTCGATGATGTTGTTCCGCTGCTCCGAAAGTTCGGGGCTGCAGTCGTGGTCGGCTTAATCGATGAACAGGGTATGGCCCTGACCCGGGAGCGCAAGCTCGAAGTGGCCGGACGCTCTTACGATCTGCTGGTGTATGAATATGGTCTTTCGGCTGCCGACATTATCTTTGATCCGCTGACATTCCCGGTAGGGACCGGGGATGCTAAGTATCTCGGTTCCGCAGTTGAGACCATTGAAGGCCTGCGCCTGATCAAAGCCAAATATCCGGAATGCAAGACGATTCTTGGGATCAGCAATGTCTCCTTCGGTCTGCCTGCGGCAGGCCGGGAAGTGCTGAATGCCGTATTCGTCTATCTGAATACCGTAGCCGGGCTGGACTACGCCATTGTCAATTCCGAAAAACTGGAACGTTATGCGACGATTCCGCATGAAGAGAAAAAACTGGCCGAAGACCTGCTCTTAAATACGAATGACCAGACCTTAAAAGCCTTTACCGATTTTTACCGAGAGAAAAAGGTCACGGAACAAAAACAGACATCCGGGCTTTCCGTTGAGGAACGGCTGGCAGGAACGATTGTTGAAGGCTCCAAGGAGGGTCTGGAAAACGATCTGTACGAGGCCCTGACGAAATACCGGCCGCTCGAAATTATTAACGGCCCGTTGATGAAGGGGATGGAGGAAGTCGGCAGCCTCTTTAACAGGAACCAACTGATCGTGGCTGAAGTTCTGCAGAGTGCCGAAGTCATGAAGGCAGCGGTGACCATCCTGGAGGCCTATATGGAGAAAGCCGAAGAGGCGGTCAAAGGGAAGATACTGCTCGCGACAGTCAAGGGCGATGTCCATGATATCGGTAAGAATCTTGTGGAGATCATCCTGGCCAATAACGGTTATAAAGTGATTAACCTTGGCGTAAAAGTCAGTTCTGAACAGCTGATAGAAGCGGCTAGGAAAGAGGCCCCTGATGCGATCGGTTTATCCGGACTTCTGGTCAAATCTGTCCAGCAAATGCTGCTGACTGCCCAGGACCTTCAGGCAGCCGGAATCAATATCCCGTTGATTCTCGGGGGTGCGGCTCTGTCCCGAAAATATACCGAAGAAAAGATCGCTCCGCAATACGGCGGACCGGTCCTGTATGCGCGCGACGCCATGGATGGCCTGAATCTCCTGAATGGTCTGAAAAGAAAGTCAGCCAATGATTCCGGAAGCTATAACGCGGCTAAAAATAATGATCAGGCTGGTAATGCTGGTACGATTTCCGGTAACATCCCAGACAGTATCTCCGGCAGTATTTCTGACAACCACATCGAAAATAAATTTTCGCCGGTCAGCTTTGACGGACCTGTCTGCCGTCCGCAGTATACGGAAAGGGAGATTCTCCTGGATTATCCGTTGGTGGAGATCATCCCGAACCTCGATTTGCCTTTTATCCTGAGGCGTTATCTCGGTGTCAAAAACAAACTGCGCCACTCTTCCCAGGAAGAAATCAAGGCAGCAGAAAGTCTCCTGCTGGATTCCGCAGATGTTTCCCAAGATAAATCAGCCAAAATCCAGATATTTGTTCAGGATTTCCTGGAAGAGATCCAAGAACACAAGCTAATTACGGTCAATGGGGTATTTGCGTTTTATCCGGCCTGTGCGAACGGAAATACGGTCGCTATTATGGATTCAGATTCGGATTCGAATCCGAATCTGAAAGCTTCGAATACTGTCCTTGAAGCACTCAGCTTTCCGCGTCAGCAAAAAGACAATGGCCTTTGTCTGGCTGACTATGTCCGCCCCCGGAACAAGCATGTTGGACAGGAGCAGGCGTATGATTATCTTGGAATGTTCGCGCTGACCACCGGCCTGGGGATTAAAGAAAAGGCTGAGAATTACCGGGACAAGGGTGAATACCTGAAGTCTTTTCTTCTTCAGGTTCTGGCTCTGGAGCTGGCTGAAGCATTTGCTGACATCATACATGAAAAAATGCGTAAAATCTGGGGGATTGACAACGGCATCCGGGTTTCTCCGGGTTACCCGATCTACCCTGCACTGGAAGAACAGGCCAAGCTATTCAGACTGCTGAAACCGGAGGAGATTGGGATAACGCTGACAGAGAATTTCATGATGGACCCCGAAGCGTCTGTTAGCGCTGTTGTTTTTTCTCATCCCGAAGCTAAAATATTTAATATTAACCGTTGATCTCTGTAATAGATGCTAATAGATGCATGAAATCCCGTCTCGAGACTGAGGCGGGATTTCAAATTTTTCAAAAACCATAGTTTTGTCTTCTTCTATTAAATAGACTTGAAGCATAATTCTGATTTTGATCAAATAGTTCATAAGGATTTTGGACAGTTGGATTTTGAATAACAGGCTGAGCGAAGGTACTCGGTGCTTCCTGATTAGGAGAAGGAACTACCGGCCCGGGGACAATTTGGTTCTGCGGATGGATCCCAGTTGGAAAAGACTGAAGGTTTTTACCAAAACTAAACAAGCCTCTCCGTGTTTTTTGGCGCTGTCTATTTTGCTTTTCAATCTTTTTTTCTGCTTTGATTTGTTTTCTCGTGCGCACACCTGCTTCAGGTCCTATTCCGGTTTCTGTTCTTTTTGTCCTTTTTCTACCTTTACTTGTATTAGTAACTGTACCTGAACCTGAACCTGTGCTTATTCCAGTACCAGTACCATTTCCTGTTTCTGTCATCATTGTCTTTATTCCTGTGCCACTGTTTGCCTGGGGATTTCCGGGCAAGAGAAATGAAGGGGAATTTCCTTTGAAAATGACTTTGTTAATAAGCGGATAGCCGACCCGGTTCAACAAAAAGGTACCGGTCTTACGGGCTACAGGAATACCTATTCTTTTAGCAAGTGGAAGTCCGACTTTCCTGGCAATGGGCATGCCAATCTTTTCAGCAACGAGGGGGCCAACTTTACCGGCGATGTATGGCTGAAGTTCCCTCAGTACAATCGGTGCAACTTTTTGCAGAAGATAGGAGGGTTGACCAATACTCATGGGGATTCCTCCTTATGGTTATCATGGAATATATTTACAATAAAAGGATATGTTTTTTTGACGGAAGTGTGTTTGTCTTGATTTATTTATTTTGCAATGATTTGGGACTTAAGTAATGTTCTGCATAAAATCTTCAAGAACTAAAATCGCAAGCAAAACGTAAAATTATCCATATAGAAGGCCTTAGATGCATAAAAACGCCCATAAAAGGCGATTGCTTACTATATATGGTATTGATAAAATAAGGAGTATACAAGATATAGGAAGGATGAGGGTATTGCGCTGTCCTTTTTGCCAGAGCGACGACACGAAGGTGTTGGATTCCAGACAAATTGAGGAAGGTACTGCTATCCGACGCAGACGGGAATGCGATGTCTGCACAAAGCGTTTTACGACGTATGAGCGCTACGAGGATTTTCAGCTGATTGTCGTGAAAAAGGATGGCAGAAGAGAGCCCTTTTCCCGTCACAAACTGTTATCGGGTTTGAACAAGGCCTGTGAAAAACGCCCCGTGTCCACTGAGCAGCTGGAAACAATGGTCACTGATATCGAAAGAGAAATGCGTGATATCAACGATCGCGAAGTGCCGAGCGAACTGGTCGGCGAAGCCGTCATGAAAAAACTGTTTGAAATAGATGAGATTGCGTATATTCGCTTTGCTTCTGTTTACAGGCAGTTCAAAGATATTCAGAAGTTTATGGAGGAGTTGAACGGACTGGTAAAGCGTCGCAAATAAAACAGTCCCCCAATTGAGATCCTTGCGATAAAGACAGGATATCCATGCAAATAAATATATATGGGAGCAGGAGGACTAAGCCATGTACGTTGTGAAAAGGGATGGAAGAAGAGAAATTTTTAATCAAGAAAAGATTCGCAAGGCGGTAGAAAAGGCTTTTATCGCTACCGAAACCCCCAATGTCACGAACTGGGCGAAGATCGTTACCGACAGGGTATTCTCAGAATTGGAAGCTGCTTACAGCAAGAATGAAGGCTTCCAAATCGAGCAGATTCAGGACAAAGTCGAAGATGTCCTGATGCAGACAGGAAATACCAATGTCGCCAGAGCATATATCCGGTACCGCTTCCAGCATGAAATCATCCGCAATCAGGAAAGTGCCAAAAACGATAACAATCAATTATTCTCCGACTACCTGGGGCTGGGAACCTGGGAAATCAAAGAGAATTCCAATATGGGATTTTCGGTTCAAGGGCTTAACCGGTTTGTAACCAGCAAAGCGACTAATGCTTTTTGGCAGTCCCTGCTTCCGGCTGAAGTTGGCAAAGCGCACGATTCCGGTGCCTTACATAATCATGACATGGGAGACCTTGCTCCATATTGCGTCGGTTGGGATCTCAAAGATCTGCTTTTGGTGGGCTTTAGGGGCGCGGAAGGCAAGACGACCTCCAGACCGGCCAAACACTTCCGTTCCGCACTCGGACAGATCGTTAATTTCGTTTATACCTTACAGGGAGAAGCTGCCGGTGCTCAGGCACTCTCCAGCTTTGATACCTATCTTGCTCCGTTCGTCAGAGTAGATAACCTTGATTATAAACAAGTCAAGCAGGGGATTCAGGAATTTATTTTCAATGTCAATGTCCCGACCAGGGTAGGTTTCCAGTCTCCATTCTTTAATATTACGCTCGATGTGCGGGCGGCCGAATCGGCCATTAAAGATGAACCTGCTGTGGTTGACGGCAAATTTCTGGATACGCCGTACCGGGAATATCAAGCTGAAATGGATATCATCAATATGGCGTTCTGTGAGGTCATGCTGGAAGGGGACGCTGACGGCAATATTTTTAGCTTCCCGATCCCGACGTATAACATCACGAAGGGCTTTGACTGGAACAGTGAAGTATCGAGAGCGATCTTCAAAATGACCGATAAATACGGAATCCCGTATTTTGCGAACTTTATTAACTCCGATATGAATCCAGAGGACGCCAGAAGCATGTGCTGCCGTCTGCGTCTGGACAACAGGGAACTCAGAAAACGCGGCGGTGGCCTGTTCGGGGCCAATCCGCTCACAGGAAGCATTGGCGTTGTAACCCTGAACCTGCCGTTGTACGGCTATCTGGCTAAAGGCAACTGGGATCAGTTCATCACATTGATTGATAACCACATGAACATCGCCCGGTCCTCGTTGCAGACCAAACGTAAAACGCTGGAGATCCTGACGGACAACGGCTTATATCCCTATACCAAATTTTATCTGAGAGATATTAAAAAACGATTTGGCAAGTACTGGACGAACCACTTCTCGACGATCGGTCTGGTCGGCATGAATGAAGCGATCCGTAATTTTACCTCGGACGCCGATGACATCACCACTGTTTTCGGACAGAATTTTGCCAAGGAAACATTGAACTATATGAGAGACCGCATCCAGGAATTCCAGGAGCAAGACGGAGACCTCTATAACCTTGAGGCAACGCCCGCGGAAGGTACGAGCTACCGTCTGGCCAAAATCAACAAAAAGCATTATCCCGATATCATTACGGCTGGTGACAATGAACCCTATTACACGAACTCCACCCACCTGCCTGTGGGTTATACCAGCGACCTGTTCCGTGCCGTCGAGCTTCAGGATGGGCTGCAGACGCTTTATACCGGTGGGACCGTGCTTCACGGTTATCTGGCTGAAAGTCTCGATGATCTTGCCGTCGCCAAGGCCGTCGTACGCAGGGTGTTTGAGAACTTCCAGCTGCCGTATTTCACGCTGACCCCAACCTTCAGCATCTGTGAGGACCACAAGTATATCAAAGGTGAACATTTTAACTGTCCCGAGTGCGGCAGGGAAACCTTAGTCATGACGAGGGTCACCGGCTTCTATAGACCGGTCTCCGCCATGAATCCCGGCAAACAGGAAGAGAAACAAGAAACCGTAAAATACCGTGTTACGGGCGTCACGCCAAGTCTGTTTGACGGGGTAGCGAAATAAGGGTAAGTTGTCACAACGTATCTATTTTATGCAGAAACTTTTACGAGTACAGGTATTTAGTATAAAGCAGAACAAGGATTGGTGATCGCAGATGCTAATGGATATTGAACCTTTCTCTCTTGTCGATTATCCTGGACATATCGTAGCAACGGTCTTTTTTGGAGGTTGTAATTTCCAGTGTGGCTACTGCCATAACCCTGCTTTGGTCAACAAGAAGGAGAAGTCGCGGACTTCTCCTTCTGCTGTCATTGAATTTATGAAGACCAGGAAAGGATTACTGGACGGTGTTTGTCTTACTGGCGGGGAGCCGCTTTTATCCCCGGATCTGAATCCCTTTGTAAGAGAGGTCAAAGCGCTCGGTTTCAAGGTGAAATTGGATACCAATGGAAGCAGCCCGGAAAAACTCCGGGAGCTGGCTCTTTTCCTGGACTATATTGCCATGGATATTAAATGTACTCCTGATAAATACGAGAAGCTGACCGCGTGCAAAAACAGCGGAGAGGCGGCGTTTGAAACCATCCAATGGATCAGGGCGAGTACAATTGCATACGAATTCAGAACTACGGTACTGCCGGTCTGGCATACATTTGAAGATCTAAAGCTAATCCGTGAGTTCCTTGGAAATGAAACTCCCTGGGTGCTCCAGCAGTTTCGCCAGTCCCCCCAGGGCGTGCTCGACGGGAAAACTTATGATGCTTATCCTGACTCATGGCTCAAAGAAATGGGAGAGAAGCTGAATTGTCCTGTCCGTGGCCTGAAATAGAAGATTAGTATGAATAGAAGTATTGCTAACCATTTTTTGTGGTTAGCAATACCTTTGACGATAATATTAGAGTACGAAAACAATATCATAACCAGTAATATTGGCGAAAACTATTATTTTCTTCATGTATTTAGGTTTACTCAGGACAAGATCAGCAGTCCTAAAGTTGAATTCCTAGATAAAGCTGGTAAAAGAAATGAAATAAGAAAGGTACTTCCTTATAATAAAAAGCTTAACGACTGAGGTAGTACACTTTTAAGCATGGCCACATATCCTAGAAGTGAAATTAGTCCAAAGGAGTGTGGATATCATGACGTATCCAGCAAAGGATACAGCAACCGATCCGGAGAATGATCCAGTAAGCAATACAGTACCTGATGTCATCAGCGGACGCACGCCGCATGTCATAGCGGCTGAGATTAACATGATCAAATATCAGGCTGAGAATGTCTATCTTGCCGCCACCGTAGAGATTGGAAGACGGTTGACGGAGGCCAAGTCCCTGCTTAAGTTCGGAGAATGGGGCAAGTGGCTGGAGGAGTCGGTCGATTTCTCCCAGAGCAGGGCCAATAAACTGATGCGTATCTTCAAAGAGTATGGAGAAGGACAGCTTACCAACTCAAATTCGGAGCCGAATCCGAATTCGAGGAGGTATACTACAGAAAAATATACCCATGTGAGTCAAAAAAATCTTGGACTCATAAAATATGGTGCTCCCCGTTGTGACATAAAAAGGAGTTCCCTAAATAATACCAAAATTATTTTTTAGGATTGACCATGCAAATTAAAGAAGTTAAAATATTTTTGCAATGGTATTTATTAGTAATATTTCCATTATGTAAGAATGGAGCAGAAAGATGGCTGTATATGTCAACCCCGGGAAGAAAATCAAAGGGAA